>CAIMWA010000433.1 GCA_903845045.1 uncultured delta proteobacterium
GAGCTTCGCGAGGAGGTACGCACCCTTCGTCGCGGCCCCGGCGATGAGATCGTCGCGGTCGAGCACCGCGTGCACCGCGAGGGCCGCCGCGCACGAGAGCGGGTTGCCCCCGAAGGTGCTGCCGTGGGTGCCCGGCGCGAGGGCCTCGGCGAACTTCTCCCGCACCACGAAAGCTCCGATGGGAACGCCGCCGGCGAGGCCCTTGGCGACGGTCACCACGTCGGCGCGCACGCCGTCATGCTGCGACGCGAGGTACGTGCCCGTGCGCCCCACGCCGGTCTGGATCTCGTCGAGGATGAGCAGCGTTCCGGTGTCGTCGCAGAGCTGGCGCAGCCCCGCGAGGTAGCCCGGAGGCGCAGGAAGCACGCCGCCCTCGCCCTGCACGGGCTCGACGATGATCGCCGCGGTGCGGTCGTTCACCCGTCGGCTCATGGCGTCGAGGTCGCCGTACGCCACCTGCGACACGTCGGGCAGCCGCGGCCCGAAGCCCTCCCAGTACTTCGGCGTCCCGGTCATGGCGACGGCGCCCATGCTCCGCCCGTGGAACGAGCTCCAGGTCGCGACGATGTCGGTGCGCTCGGCGTTGCCCTGGGTGAAGAACCAGCGCCGCGCGAGCTTCAGCGCGCCCTCGCTGGCCTCGGTGCCGCTGTTCGTGAAGAAGACGCGGTCCATCGCGGTGCGGGACGAGAGCTCCGCGGCGAACTCGATCTGCCGGTCGTTGTAGTAGAGGTTCGCGACGTGCCCGAGGCGCGAGGCCTGGGCGTGCAGCGCCTCGGCGATGGCGGGGTGGGCGTGGCCGAGCACGCACACGGCGATGCCGGCGTAGAGGTCCAGGTAGCTGCGGCCTTCGGTGTCCCAGACGCGGCAGCCCTGGCCGCGGGTGAGCACCAGCGGCGGCTGCTTGTAGGTCTTGAGGAGGTGTCGATCGGCCAGGGCGAGGAGCGTCGCGGTGTCGGGCATGGCGGGCGGGTTTCTACCACCGTCCGCGCGGCGCGCGTCACCCGCGAACGATCTCGGTGCCCACGCCGTCATTGGTGAAGATCTCGAGCAGCACCGCGTGCGCCCGCCGCCCGTCGAGGATGTGCACCTTGCGCACGCCGCCGGCGATGGCGTCGAGGGCGCACTCGACCTTCGGGATCATGCCGCCGTCGATGACGCGGTCGGCGATCCACTGCCGCGCGTCGGCCTGTGTGAGCGAGCTCGCGAAGGTGCCGTCGGCGCCGCGCACGCCCTCGACGTCGGTGAGCAGGATGAGCTTCTCGGCGCGGAGGGCCTCGGCGACCTTGCCCGCGGCGGTGTCGGCGTTGAGGTTCAGCGACGCCCCGCCGTCGTCGACGCCGATGGGAGCGATGACCGGGATGAATCCCGCGCGCATGAGCTCGACGACGACGTCGGGCGTCACGTGGCGCACCTCGCCGACGCGGCCGAGGTCCACGGTCTCGCCGTCGCGGGTCACCACCGGGGGCGCGCGGTCGGCGAGCACGAAGCCGTCGTCCTTGCCGGAGAGGCCCACGGCGCGGCCGCCGTGACGGCAGATCAGCGACACGATGTCCTGGTTGATGGAGCCCGCGAGGACCATCTCGACGACCTCCATGGTGGCGTCGTCGGTGACGCGCAGCCCGTCGACGAAGCGCGACGCGATGCCCGACTGCTTCAGCATCGACGAGATCTGCGGGCCGCCCCCGTGGACCACGACGATGTTGATGCCGATGTACTTCAGCAGGCAGACGTCCTTGGCGAAGCTCTCCTTGAGCTCCGGCGCGACCATCGCGTGGCCGCCGTACTTGATGACGAATGTCCGCCCCTGGAACCGCCGGATGTACGGCATGGCCTCCAGAAGAACGCGCGCCTTCTCGACTGCGGTGTCCACGGGCGCGGCTTCTACGGGATTCGCCCGCGGCGCACAACGGCGCATCGCACCCTCGGCGGAACCTCGGCGGCGCCGAGGTGTCTCGGCCCTTGACCCGCACCGACGCGATCCCGGAGGATTCGCCCCCGGGACCACGTCTCTCCCCTGCCCGTCGGAGAATCCATGAACCGATCGACGCTCTTCGCCCTCACTCTCTGCGCCGCGCAGGCGGTCGCCTCGCTGGCGAGCGCCCAGGTGATCAACCTGAACACCGGGTTCATGCCCGACCCGCGGCGCGCAGGCGGCATGGCCGGCGGACCGGTGCAGGCGATGTCGGTTCCGGGCGCGCCGAACAACTGTCGCGGCTTCATCCCCGTGCAGCCGCAGCAGGTCATCGAGACCCCGACGGGCTTCAACTTCCTGCGCGTCATCGCGCAGCCCGTGGCGGGCACGGACCTCACGCTCATGGTGCGAGGCACGCAGGGAACGTGGTGCGCCGACGACACGTACGGGAACATCCCCGGCGTCGACCTGAACGGGCTGCCGCCGGGCCGCTACGACGTGTACGTGGGCACGTATTCGCAGACCGGTCCCATGCCGTTCCAGCTCTTGATGAGCGAGCTCCGCTCGACGACGCCGGACAACGCCGGCGGCATGCGCCCCCAGATGCAGCCGCAGATGCAGCCGCAGATGCAGCCCCAGATGCAGCCGCAGCAGATGCCGATGCAGCAACCGATGCAGCAGGGCACGCTCGGGCGCCTCGACTTCACGCAGCGCCCGATCTCCGGGCGGCTGCAGGTCGGACCGGGCTTCTTGACGCGGTCGGTGCGCGGGCGCAACGGCGGTGCCCTCGACGCCACGGGGATCCGCGGCCAGGGGATCTGCCGCGGGTTCTTCCAGGCGGCGCCGAACCACGTGGTGTTCCTCGCGACGCCGATGCCGTTCCTGCGCATGTACGTGATGTCCGCGGCGGACTCGACGCTCATCGTGCGGCGCCCCGACGGGCAAGTGCTCTGCAACGATGACACGTACCAGCTCAACCCGGCCGTCGAAGGAAACTTCCCGCCGGGGCTCTACCAGGTGTGGGTGGGCACGTACCGCGAGAACGAGGCGCGTCCGTATCAGCTCACCGTCACCGTCGACCCGTCGCAGCACCCGTGACCCGGCGCGCGGTGCGGTAGCCTGCGCGGGATGAAGTCAGTCCTCGGCGCCGCGCTGGGCTTCGCAGCGTTGCACGGCGGGTTCGCGGCGGCGCAGCCGATCGTGCGGCCGTCGCACCCGCGCATCTTCCTGGACGCGGGAGGCCGTCGCGGCATCACCCCGGCGACGCTCGCCGCGCGCTGCGTGTCGCCGACGTCGCAGTACACCGCCGCGTGTCGCGCGGCGACGGCGCCGCTGCCGCCCTACGGAACGCAGGCATACCGCGCGGTGGAGCACCCGCTCATCGCCCTCGCCGCGCGGCAGGTGCTCTACCCCGACCCGCGGAACCTCGACGCCGTCCGCAACGCCGCGGGCATGATCGGTCCGTTCACGGACCGCGGCGACGTGGCGGGCGCGTGGCTCACGAACGCGCGCGCGGTGCGCCAGCTCGCGGTGGCCTACGACTGGCTCTATGACTCCCTCGCGCCGTCGGACCGCGCGACGCTCGAGGCCGACCTCCGCTCCTACGCGGAGTGGTCCCTGGCGCACGAGCCGCCGGACGTGTTCTCGGCGGAGGCGTACGCGCACGTGGCGACGGTCGGTCTCTGCGGCCTCGCGCTCGCGGGGTCGAGCACGGTGCTCGATGGCGACGTCGCGCGGTACCTCACGTACGCGTCGAGCCGCTGGAAGAACCAGCTCCTGCCCGCGCTCGCGTACGCCGGCGGCTGGTGGCACGAGGGGCCCGGCTGGTTCACGAGCACCGTGGTGCGCAACGCGCTGCTCCTCGCGGCGGCGTGGACCACCGGCACCGACGAGGACCTCTTCGCGCACGCCCGCATGCACGGCGCGCCCTTCGACGCCGCGGTGACCTACCTCGCCTACGTGCTCCGCCCGGACTTCCGCTTCGCGCCCTTCGGCGACGCCACCGACGCGCAGCTCGCTCCCGCGGGGCAGCTTCGCCCGGTGCTCGACCTGCTCGCCTGGGGCACCGGGTCGACCATCGCGCAGGCGCTCGCGCTCGAGACCTCGAACCGCGTGCCCGCGGGCTCCGACTACAACGGCGCCGAGGCCTGGCAGCAGCTCGTCTTCTACGCGCCGGAGCGCCCCGCCGTGCCGTCGCGCTCGTCGCTCCCGCTCGCCGTGCACCTCGGGGCGACCACCGAAGACGTCGTCGTCATGCGTTCGAGCTGGGACGACGGCGCCGCCACGTGGATCACGCTGTCGTGCGGAGACTGGTTCTCCACGCGGCAGCACCTCGAATCCGGCAGCTTGCAGGTGTTCCACCAGGCGCCGCTCGCGGTGAGCACGGGGACGTACGACGGCTTCGAGACCGCGCACTGGATCAACTGGTACGCCCAGCGCTCGGCGCACGCGTCGCTCGTCACCATCACGCGCCCCGGCGAGGCGTTTCCCAACACGCGCATGCTGCCCACGGTGAACGACGGCGGCGAGCGCAGCATCGCCTATGCGGCGGGCGGGCGGCGCTCGGTGGACGAGTACCGCAACAACCTCACCAGCGGCGGGCAGTTCGAGACTGGGAGCATCACCGCCTTCGAGACGTCGCGCTTTCACGACTACGCCGCGTGCGACGCCACGCGCGCCTACAACAGCGTCGCGTACGCCGCCGAGGGCAACGCCGCGAAGGTGCGCGAGGTCACGCGGCAGCTCGTGTTCCTGCGGCCGCAGCTCGCCGTCGTCTTCGATCGCGTCGAGGCCACGGACCCGGCGTACACCCGGCGCTTCGTGCTCCACGCGCTGTCGCGTCCGCTGCTCTCGACGCTCGACACGTTCACCATCGACAACGGCGCGGGGCGTCTCCTCGGGCGCACGCTGCTCCCGATGGCGCACGAGACCGGCGCCGTCGCAGGCTTCGTCGTCGGCGACGCGGACCTCGCGCCGCTCGCGATGGGCGCCGAGGCCCGCGGCACCCGCGTCGAGGTCACGTCGACGGAGCCTGGCCCGCGCGACTACTTCCTCCACGTGCTCCAGACCGGTGACGCGGGGCACACGCTCGCGGCGCCCGCGTCGCGCGTCGAGGACGGCGATCGCGTCGGCGTGCGCGTGCAGGACCCGGACGGCACCCGGACGTACACCGTGCTCTTCGCGCGCACCGGCGCCCCGGGTGGAACCATCCGCGTGACCGACCGCGGCGGCGCGGCGCTCTACGAGGGATCGCTCGGCGCGGGCGGAACGTTCTACGCGCCGGTCACCGATGCGGGCAGCGGTCCCACCGGCGTCGACGGCGGTCCCGATGCGACGACGGACGCCGCGGCGCCGGGCCTCGATGGCGGCCGGGGAAGCAGCGTTCCCGCGGGATGCGCGTGTCGCTCCGCCCCGGGCTCGCACGCACCCTCGAGCGGGTGGACGACGCTCGCCGCGATGGCGGCGATGGCGGGACTCAGCCGGGGGGCAGCCCGCCGCCGCGCGCGGGGACGACGATGAACACCGGGCGACGGTCGACCTCGGTGCCCGCCCGGCCGCGCACGACGATGCTCGCCTGAAAGACCCGCGCGGAGTCCGTGCCGACCGCGAAGTCGTTGTAGAAGTCGACGCGGAAGGTGACGTGCGTCGTCGGGAGCACGCCGAAGAAGGTGTGGTCGTCGTGGCGGTCGTAGCCCGTCGGCGCCTCGGGGTCGCCGCGCACGGGGGTCACCGCACGCACGAAGCTCGCGGTCGTTCGAGGCGCCGTGAGCCGCATCTCCGTCGCGTCAGGCTCCACCGTCGTGGTGATGTCCTGCCGGGTCTCCCGCGCGAGGGTGCGCACGGCCGACACGATGCTGCTCGACGTGGCGCCGAGGCCGCCGCTCGAGGCGGGCGCGAAGACCACCTCCTGGCGCATGGCGTTCAGCGAGCCCGTGGCGTGCGCGAGGTACACCGAGTTCGCGTACGTGAAGCCCGCCGTACCCGACATCGAGACGTCGATGCCGATGAAGAGCGCGCCCGCGGTGGTCATCGCCGTGGCGAGCTCGTGGTAGCGGTGCCCGCGGCGGCTCTGGGGGTTGCCGTTGCGCGGGTTGTCGTACCACTCGCCGTCGCTGAACAGCACGAGGATGGGCACGCGCCCACGCTGGAAGCACGCCCAGCCGAAGGCGTTGGCGGTGTCGGTGCAGTCGCGCGCAGGGTCGCTCGTCGCCACCCATCCGTTGCCCATGGTGTCGAGCGCGTTGAGCGTGCTGCGCAGCGAGGCCGGATCGGTCTCGAAGGAGTGCGAGCCGGCGCCGGTGAGCGCCTCGTACATCGCCTCGATCTGGCACTCCGGCGCGTCGCCGCCGAGGAAGTGCCCCATGCTGTCGGACACGATGGTGTGCATGCCGTTGAAGGCGGACTGCACGAGGGCGAGGTTCGTGGTCATGCGCTGGCGCACCCAGAACGTGTAGTCGCCCGGGCGCCCGGCGGCCCCGTCGTCGCCGTCGAGGGCGGTGGTCCCCTCGGGCGTGTCGGGCATCGAGTCGAAGGAACCCACGCCGAGCCGAGCGTCGGGGATCTCGGCCTGGATGCCCGGCACGATCACCGTCGAGAGGTTCGAGCGCAGGTTCTCGATGGTCGCGTCCATGCTCGCCGAGTTGTCGACGAGGAAGAACACGTCGGCCTCGCGGATGCGCGTCGCGAAGGTGAACTCCTGCGTGGTGATGGGGCCGTGGTCCGTCGGGGCGTAGTACGGCAGCGTCACGTAGAGCGCGTTCGCCGGCGGGCGCGAGTTCGGGTCCCGCGGATCGCTGTGCGCGACCACCTCGGCGAGGTCGTCGAAGTGGTCGGCGTCGGTGTCGGCGGCGCACGGGTTCGTCTGCGCGACGCGCTCCTCGGCGTCCGTGAGGCCGTCGTTGTCGGCGTCGAGGTCGCGCTGGTTCGGAAGGTTGTCCGGGGGCGCGTCGCAGTTGTCCGGGTTGTTGTCGCAGACGAGCGTGACCGCGGCGCTTTCGTAGCCCGGATAGGTCCGCGCCGCCTCGACGGCGTCGGTGAAGCCGTCGTTGTCCGAGTCAGGGTCGAGGTAGTCGGGCATCCCGTCGCCGTCGGTGTCGAGCGACGGCGCACCCTCCTGCCGGTCCGAGATGCCGTCGTGGTCCGAGTCGGCGCACACCGGCGCCTGGCGATCGGGCCCCGCCGAGGTGTCGGTGCCGAAGGGCAGATCGCGCAGCGTCCCGAGGTCGCCGCCCGCGTCCACGAGGATCACCGTGTCGTCGGGCGGCGCAGCGCTGGTGCACGCCGTCGCAGCGAAGAGGAACGGAACCACTGCCCAGCGCGTCGACCTTCGCTTCACCCGCGGCATTCCAACACACCCGCCCGCGGCGCGTCACTCGTTGGTATCCTCCGCCGCGATGCACGACAGCCACGCGCCCCTCGTGGGGATCATCATGGGTAGCGCCTCGGACCTCGAGACGCTCACGCCGGCCCGGGAGATCCTCGGCGAGCTCGGGATCCCGCACGAGGTTCGCGTCGTGTCCGCGCACCGCACGCCCGACTGGATGTTCGAGTACGCGACGACCGCCGAGGCGCGCGGCATCGAGGTGATCATCGCAGGAGCGGGGGGCGCGGCGCACCTCCCGGGCATGGTCGCCGCGAAGACCACGGTGCCGGTCATCGGCGTGCCCATCCCCGCGACGATCTTGAACGGCGTCGACTCGCTGCTGAGCATCGTGCAGATGCCCAAGGGCATTCCCGTGGCGACGGTGGCCATCGGCCGCCCTGGCGCGGCCAACGCGGCGCTGCTTGCCGCGGCGATGCTCGGCATCCGTGATCGCTCGGTGCGCGAGCGGCTCAAGGCGTGGCGCGCGCAGCGCACCGAGGACGTCCTCGCGGCGCGGGAGATCCAGTGAGCGCGATCCTCCCCGGTGCGACGCTCGGCATCCTCGGCGGGGGCCAGCTCGGACGAATGACGGCGATGGCCGCGCGCCCCCTCGGCTACCACGTGCACGTGCTCGACCCCGACGCGTCGTGCGCGGCGCGCTTCGTCGTGGAGCGCTGCATCACCGCGAACTTCGACGACGACTTCGCCGCGGCGGACCTCGCGCGGCACTGCGCGGTGGTCACCCTCGAGATCGAGAAGATCTCCGCGGC
>CAIMWA010000434.1 GCA_903845045.1 uncultured delta proteobacterium
GAGACCGCCGCCGCCCTGTGGGACCTCGCGTTCTGACCCGGCGCGCTCCGCCGCACGCGGCTCGGACGTTGCATTCTTCCGCGCCCATGCGACACGGCGAAGAGGTCCCGGTGGTGTCGGATTCGTCGAGAGCCGCCCAGCGGCGTGCCCTCGCGATGCTCACCCTCGCGCTCGGCGTGGGCGCTGCTTGGATGCTGCGTTCGCTGCTCGCGCCGCTCGTGGCCGGGGCGTGGTTCGCCGCGCTGCTCGCACCGGCCATGGCGCGGGTGTCGGGTCGCCTCGGTCCGCGGCCCCGGCTCGCGGCCGCGGCCACGGCGCTGCTCGTGCTCGCGACGCTCGCGCCCGTCGCGCTGCTGGTGATGCCGTTGACGGGCCTCGTCGGCGAGGCCTTCGCCGTGCTCGCGCGGCACGCGGGGCCCGGGGGCGTTGGGCGATGGCTGGGAGCGGTGTCGGGGAGCGCACCGGGGGGCGCGACGACGGTGCCCTTGGAGCGCCTCGCGTCGGCGGCGCGCAGCGTCGGTCCTTCGGCGGCCGCGCTGGCCTCGCGGGCCGTCTCCTCGGTGGCGCACGGCGCCGTGCAGCTCTTCGCGCTCGTCGGCGCGGCGTACACGTTCTCGTCCCGCGGGCGGGAGATCTACGCCGTCGTGCGCGCGGGGTCGCCGCTCGCGCCGGCCCACTTCGATCGCCTCGCGCGCGAAGCCCTCACCGTCGCTCGGGGCCTCCTCGTCGGCGGACTGCTGACGGCGCTGGCCCAGGGCGTCGTCGCATGGGCCGTGTATCTCGCCGTCGGCGCGCCGAATCCCGCCGGGCTCGCGGCGCTCACGGGCATCGCGTCGGCGATCCCGGTGGCGGGCACGGCGCTCGTGTGGGTGCCCATCTGCGCCGTCCTCGCCGGCGCCGGACGCACGCGCGACGCGGTGGTCCTCGCGGTCTGCGGCGTCGTGCTCATCGGGAGCATCGACAACGTGCTCCGGCCGTTCCTCGCGCGCCTCGGGGCCCGGGAGATCCACCCGCTGGTGATGTTCCTCGGCGTCGTGGGCGGCCTCGTGGCGTTGGGACCGTGGGGGTTGATGGCGGGCCCGCTGGTGCTCGTGCTCTTCGTCTCGGCGTACCGACTCCACGCCGAGGAGGCATCGACGACGGGCCCCCGCTAGCGCCCGAAGCGCGCCGCGCCGTGCACATCGTGCGGCTCGCGGCGGCACGGAGCGCGCGCGGCCGCGGAAAGCGCTGCGCGGTACGCCCCGTGCCTCTCGTCGCGCCGTGCGTCGCGCTGCGGACGAATGGTCGGGACTTGCCTTCGCCGTGGATCTGCGCGGCCTCCGCGAGGCCTTCGGCGACGTCCGGCACGAGCCCGACGCGGATGCCGTGCACGCGCTGCGGACCGCGATGGCCCGCGTCGACGCGTGGCTCGCGCTCGAGGGGCTGCGTGGGCTGCGGCGGCGGACGCGCGCGGTGCGGCGTGCGAGCGGCGCGGTGCGGGACCTCGACGTGCTGCTCGCGACCGCGCTCCCGCCGGAGGTTCGACGGGATCTCCGCGGGCAGCGGGTCGAGGCCGCGCGCGCGCTGCGCGAGGTCCTCGCGGACGACGAGACGTCGACGGTGCTGCGCGAGCTCGACGCCGTCGTGCCCGCGTCGCGGCACGGGGTCGACATCCGTCTGCGACGCCTCGCCCACCGCGCGCTCGCGGCGCGAGGATCGGAGCACCGAGGGCGTCGCGCGCGCCATCGACTCCGCCGCCGGCTCCGCGTGCTTCGGGACGCGCTCGCGGTGCTCGGTCTCGACGCCGGGCCGCTGCGCGCGCTGGTGACGGCGCTTGGTCGCGTGCGCGACCACGAGGCCGCGGCGCAGTGCTCCGGCGAGCCCGCAGTGCTCGCGCCGTTCGTCCATTGGCACGCGCGAGAGCGGCGCCGATGGCGTCGTCGTGCGGCGCGCCTCGAGCCCGCGGCGATGCACCTCGCCGCCGATGTGCAACGTCGCGGTCGCGACGCCGTCGCCGCCGCGGAGTGACGCGCGAACCCTCGTTCGTACGCGTACGCACCGGGTGCGTGCCGCGAGGTGACGAGCGCGGCGTCCCCCGGCGAATGCACGACGGTTCCTCGGACGGCACACGCGATGCGTACCCACGGCGCCGGGACCCCAAGAGAGACGTGCGCGCGCGCTGCCGGAACGCTCTGGCCGTGAACGGCTGCGTCTGGCGTTCCGTGCATCGAAAGGAGCCTCCAATGAGACGGATGAATGCCTTGTGGATGCTGCGATGGCTCACCGCCGTCGTGGCGGTGGCGTTGCTCGCCGGCTGCGGCAGCGACGCTGCGACCACGCTCGCCTCGCTCGCGCTGGACCCGGTGTCCGCGCAGCTCGAGGTCGGGGCGCAGCGCGTCCTTCACGCGACCGGCACGTACTCCGACGGCCACACCGCCGACGTCACCGCGCAGGCTGCGTGGACGTCCTCCGCGGCGGCCATCGCCAGCGTCGGCGCCCACGACGGCACTGCGCGCGGCATCGCTCCGGGCCAGGCCACGGTGACCGCCGCTCTCGCTGGCATCCAGGCCCATGCACTTCTCACCGTCCGGCCTGCGCGGGTGCTCTCGCTCGCGGTGACGCCGGCGGCGCCCATCGATCTTCCGGTGGGCCTCACGCGGCCCTTCACCGCCACCGGAACGCACGCCGACGGCACCACCGTCGACCTCACCGCCGACGCCCACCTTCGCTGGTCCAGCGCGATGCCCGCCATCGCGACGATCTCGACCGCCGCCGCCACCGCCGGCATCGCCACCGGCATCGCCGAGGGCGCGACGGACATCGGCGCGACCTATGACGACGGCGTGAACCCCGCGGTCACGGCGCCCTCCGTCGCGCTGCACGTGACGCTCACCCCGCTGGTGACGCTCTCCGTCGAACCTGCGTCGGCGAGCATCGCCCAGGGGTACGCGGTGCAGCTCCGCCTCATCGGGATGTACGGCGACCTGCACGTCGAGGACCTCACCGGCGACGCGCGCACGCTCTGGTCCAGCGACACGCCGGCGGTGGCAACCGTCGCGAACGACACCGGCGCCCGCGGCCTCGCCACGGCGGTCGGACCCGGCGACGCCGTGCTCCGCGCGTCCTACGGCGGCCTCGTCGCAACGGCCTCGCTGCACGTCAGCGACGCGACGCTCGCGGCCATCGCCGTCACGCCCGCGCAGGTCACCGTGACGCGCCCGGGCTCCGTGCGTCTCCACGCCACCGGGGTCTTCTCCGACGGCACCACGCAGGACCTCTCCGACGTCGCCACCTGGACCAGCTCGGACACGTCGTCCGCTTCGGTCTCTAGCGCGCGCGGCAGCGCCGGCGCCGTCACCGTCCCCGCGGGTGCCTCCACCGGTCCGGTGGTCATCACCGCCGTCCGCGGAGCCATCAGCTCGCGCGCCACGGTCACCGTGAACACGTCGCTCGCGCTGCACCGCATCGACCTCGCCGTGGACCAGTCGCTGCTCCCCGTCGGCATGACGGTGCACGCGACGGCCGTCGGGACCTACACCGACGGCGTCACGACCTTCGCGCGCGACATCACCGACCTCGTCGCGTGGAGCGCCACCGGCACCGCCACCGTGCACAGCGGCGCGCCCGCAGCAGGACTCGTCACCGGCATGACCGCGGGGGCCGCATCGCTCGGCGCAAGCCTCGACGGCGTCAGCGCCACCGCGCTGCCCCTCACCGTCACCGGGTGTCCGCTCCACGCCCTCGCAATCGCCGACGGACCGTCGCTGACCATGCCCCGCGGCACCGAGCGCCGACTCTCGGCCATCGCGCTCTACGACACATCGGCCTCGGGTTGTGACGGCCTCGGCACGGCGTCCTTCGACGTCTCGGCGCAGTCCGCCACGGTGTGGTCGTCGACGAACACGGCGGCGCTCACCGTCGACAACGCAAGCGGATCGCAGGGCCTCGTCCGCGCCGCGACGGTCGTTCCGACGCCCGCCACCGCCGACGTCCAGGTGCGCCTCGGCGCGCTCACCGCGAGCGCCCACGTCACCGTCGCCGACGCGTGCGTTCGCGCCGTGGCGATCTACGCGGCCAGCGGAACGATCCCCGCCGGCGTCGACCTGACGTTCCGCGCGACCGGCACCATGAGCGACGGAACGATCCGGAGCCTCTCCGCCGACGTCGCGTGGGTCTCCGCGAACAACGCCGTCGCCTCCGTCGATGCCGCGACCGGCGTCGTGCACGGCAACGCGCCCGGCACCACCACGCTCACCGCACAGCCCCCCGTCACCGTGCGCTGCGCGGCGGCCACCGGCGGGACCTTCGCGCTCACCGTGAACGACGCGACGATCACCGGCGTCGCCGTGCAGCCGTCGGTGCGCCAGCTCTCTCGCGGCGAGCACGCGCAGCTCCGTGCCATCGGCACGTTCAGCGATCAGCGCAGCTTCGATCTCACGCGCTCGGCGACGTGGAGCAGCTCCAACGCCGGCGTGGCCCTCGTCGACCGCGGCATCGTGCTGGCGTCCACGGCGACCGACGGCACCGCGATCGTCACCGCGGCCTTCGGCAACCGCGACGGCTTCGCGACCGTGGCCGTGAACGGTGCGCGCCTGCAGCGCATCGCCCTCGGCGTCGCTCCGTCGTACCCCTGTGGAACGAGCCCCTCCGGCGCGTTCCCCGTGGGCGCGCGCGTTCCGCTCGCGGCGACGGGCTTCTACTCCGATGGCACCTCGCGCGCGCTGACCGCCGCCGACTGGACCGGCAGCTCCGACGCCCTCCCCGTGGAGCGCTACACCGGCATCGTGGCGGCCCTCGGAGCGGGCAACACCGGCGTGCGCGCGACGGTCGGCTCCGTCGTGAGCGACCCGTTCACCGTCACCGCCGCGGCGGCGCCCGTCTCGGCGCTGCTCGTGAACCCTCCGAGCGGCTGGCAGATCGCCCTCGGGTCGCAGCTGCAGTTCGGGGCGAGCGCGTCCTTCGACGGCTTCGCCGGGTCGTGCCCCGTCACCGAGAGCGTCACGTGGACCTCCGCGGCCAGCGCGCCCGCGGCGCTCTCCATCGGCAGCGACGGCTATGCGTGGGCAGGCACCGCGGGCGCCGGCGCCGCGACGGTCCGGGCCACCCTCGGAGCGGTCTCGACGGTGAGCGCGGGCACGGTCCGCGGCGCGTGCGTCGACGGGCTCCTCGTCGACCCGCGGCGCATCGACACCCCCGTCGGCGTGCGCGTCGACGCGCGGGCCTACCTTCGGTACTCCGACGGCACGCGCGTGCAGGTCGCCGCCGAGTGGTCGACGGCCAACGCCGCCGTGGCGCGGGCGTTCAACGCCCTCGACGTCGGCGAGGGCGAGGTGGGCGCCGTGGTGCCGCTCAACGTCGGAACCACCGCGCTCATCGCTCGCCTCGCGCCGCCTACCGGAGCCGTCTGCCCCGGGGTCGGGCCCGTCTTCACGGCGCAGGCGACGCTCGTCGTCGGCGATGAGCGCCTCGCGTCCATCTCCGTGGACTGCACCTCCGACCCCACCGCGAGCCGCTGCAACTTCGGCGACAGCGCGCGTCCCTCGTACCCCGCGGGGCTGACCTTCGGCTGCACGGCCTACGGCTACGGCACCGCGGGCACGCAGTGGGACCTCTCCGACACCGTCGCGTGGTCCTCGACGGACCCGCACTTCGTGCAGGTGAGCGACACCGCCGGCACCGGCGGCCAGGCGCGGGGCGTCACCGCGGGCTCCGCCGTCGTCGTCGCGACGCTCGGCGCGATCAGCGGCGCGCGCACCGTCACGGTGAACGCCGCGACGCTGCAGGCGATCACCATCACCCCCGGCGACATCAGCCTCCCGGCGGGCTTCACGCAGCGCTTCGGCGCCGCGGGAACCTTCGCGCTCCCCGGCGCGGCGCGGCGTTGCGACGTCACGCAGTGGTCGAGCTGGAGCTCGAACGACACGTCGGCGGTGGTCGTCGGCAACACCGGCAGCTACCGCGCCATGGGCTGGATGCTCGCGGCGCACGACACCCCCGTCACCGTGACCGCGTCGCTCCTCGGTCGCGCCGGCACCGCGACGGTGACCGTGAACCACGCGACGCTCGCGACCATCGCCGTCGTTCCCTCGGCCGCGCAGGTGGGCGCGGGCCTACGTGCGCAGTTCGCGGCGCGCGGGCGCTACTCCGACGGCAGCGAGCGCGACGTCACCGACTCGGCGACGTGGAGCACCGGCGACTCGAGCGTCGCGGGCGTGTCCAACGCCTTCGGCGCCGCGGGTCTCGCCGTCGGCATCACGCCCGGGAGCACCGTCGTACGCGCGCAGATCGCGGGCGTCGTGGGCGAGGCACGGTTCGCCGTGACGAGCGCCTGCGTGCAGCGCCTCTCCGTGGCCGTCGACGACGGCTTCGGCAGCCGCCCGTCGCGGGTGCCCGCGACGTTCACCGCGCGCGCCACGTACTCCGACGGCTTCGTCGCCGACGTCACCGCCGCGGTCGACTGGAGCAGCTCGGACGACAGCGTCATGCCCGCGCCGCGCAACGTCGACGGGACGTTCACGGCGACGTCCCGGGCGGCCGGCGTTGCCACCGTCATCGCCGGCGTCGCGGGATGCACGGCCCCGGTGACGTCGCGCGTACAGCTCGCCGTCACGGGCGCGACGCTCCGCGCGATCACGCTGCGGGGCGCGTCGGGAACGGACTCCACGCCGGTGAACCTCGGCGTGCAGTTCAACGCGTACGGCGTCTACTCCGACGGCACCGCGTACCCGATCAGCCGCGCCGTCGACGCATGGTCCCTCGGCAACGCCGCCGTCGCCGCGCTCGGCGACCAGGGCATCGTCGTGGGCCGCGCCGTCGGCACGAGCACGCTCACGGCCACGCAGGGCTCCGTCTCCGGCGCCACCACGGTGACCGTCACCGACGCGGCGCTGCTGAGCTTGCGCGTCGCCGCGCTGAACCTCGCCGACGTCTGCCGCGACCCGGCGGACCCGGCCTCCTACGTCGACACGGCCACCGCGGCCCCGGTGTCGTCGGTGACCTCGCTGCGGGCGTGGGGCACCTTCAGCGACCACGTCGTGCGCGACCTCGGCGACGCCGTCGTGTGGACCTCGAGCGACCCGTCGGTGGCGATCGTGTTCAACATGCCGTCGGTGCGCGGCATGGTCTTCGACCGCGCCGCGGGGACCACCGTGCTCCGCGCCACGGCCAACGGGGGCGGCGCCGTGGTGTCCGGCGACCTCACGCTGACCGTGCGCGATGGAACCCTCGGCGCCGTCGCGCTGAACCCCGGCGGAGCCCGCACCGTGGCGCTCGCGAGCGGCAACGCGACGCAGCTCGCGCTCGTCGGCGACTACGGCGCCGCGGGGCGCTTCTGCGTCGGCGCCAACGCGACGTGGACCACCTCGAACGCCGCCGTGGCCGCCGTCGATCGCGGGCGCGTCGACGCCGTCGCATCGGGCTCGGCGACCATCACCGGCTCCATCGGCCCCCTCAGCGACACCCTCGGTGTCGTCGTCGGCGCGCCGACGCTCGCGTACGTCGAGGTCGCGCCCGCGGTGCTCACCGTCGTGCGCGCGTCGACGTCACGGTTCCGCGCGCTGGCCCACTACAGCGACGGTTCGGTGAACGACGTGA
>CAIMWA010000435.1 GCA_903845045.1 uncultured delta proteobacterium
GCTGCGCGACGTCGCACGCGTCACCGATGGGTCACGCGTCTGGATCCACGGTGCGTCGGGGGGCGTGGGCACCGTCGCGATCCAGATCGCGCGGCTCCTCGGGGCCCGGGTGACGACGACGAGCAGCGCTGCGAACGCCGCACGGTGCGTCGCCCTCGGCGCGCACGAGGTCCTCGACTACCGAGAAGACAACACCGCGGCGCTGCACGGCCGTGTCGACGTGGTCTTCGACGTCTTCGGCAACCTTGGCGCCGCGGAGATCGCCGGGGTCTTCGCGGGGCGAGGTGCGTTCGTGAGCACCGTGCCGAGCGCGGCGCGCTTCGCCCTCGATGTGGTGAGCCGATGGTCACGCATCCAGCGGCGGCTGGTGGTGGTCCGCGCGCGACGTGCGGACCTCGACACCGTCGGCGCGTGGATCGCGGCGGGGACGCTGCGCGCGGTGATCGACGGCACGTATCCGCTCGCGGAGGCGCACGAGGCGTTCCGGCGCCTCGAGTCGAAGCGGGCGCGGGGCAAGCTCGTCATCGCGGTGGCGTAACCGGACCTCGGCGCACCAGCGCCAGCGCGGTGCCGAGCGGCGCTCCGAGGCGCTGCACGACGTTGATGGCGGCGGTGGCGTTGGGGATCTCGTCGTGCGCGAGGTGCGCGTACGCGGCGGCGAGGGTGCCGGCCAGCGTCACGAGCACGCCCGCGGCGACCAGCCGGCCGTGGTCCACGCGCTGCGTCAGCCTGCCGATCTGCGGGAGCGTGAGCAGCATGCCGACACCCTGCGGGGCCAGCAGCATCCCCGCGCCCACCGCCGACGCACCGCGCACCTGCTGGAAGTACAGCGGCAGCAGCAGCTGCGCGCCGAAGCTCCCGATGTTCGTGAGGCGGAACGCGACGAGCCCCGCTGTCACCGCGCGCCGCCGAGCGCGAGCGGAACGTTCATCAGGAAGATCCAGCGCCACGAGAGGTGCTCGACGACGAGGGCGCCGAGGGCCGGTCCGAAGACCGGGGCGACGAGCACCGGGATCGAAAGGATCGCCACCGCGCGGCCCATGCGCTTCGCGGTGAGGGCGAGCAGGTAGGCGGTCACCGTCCACTGCATCGTCGTGAGCGGCGGCGCGAAGCGGACCATGAACCCGTCGAGGGCGACGTTGAGCGTGGTGGCCGCGACGTTGAGCAGCAACGGCCCGAAGCTCACGACGAGAAGCGCGCGGAGCATCCCGGGCCGCAGCGGTGCGGACTGGGGCGGCGCGGCCATCGGGCGCCGCGAAGATGAGCCGCGAGCGCCGGTGGTCAAGCGCCGACGGGAGCTACGTGGCGTGGTTCGCGCGCCGCCGCCGGCTGTGGCATCGATGCGCGATGACCCCGCCCGGAGCCGGCGTCGAGGACGCGTGGGTGTGGGGCTGGGACCCGACGCCGGGCATCGTCTCGGTGTGGGCCGACGCCGACGGCCGCGCGTTCGTGTGGCGGCGAACGAATGGCATCGCCGCCGTGGCCTGCGACGAGGTGCGGTTCCGTCCGTGGGTGCTGCTCGCCTCGATGGCCGACCTCGCGCACCTCGGGGCCAGGCTGCAGCCCGATGCGCCCGGCGTTCGCGGCATCGCGTGGCGCGAGCTCGATGGCGACGGAGCGCTGCGCTTCGTGGTGTCGGCCGACGATGCGCGAACGTTGTCGGCGGCGGTGCTGCAGGGCGCGCGCGGCCGCCACGCTAGGCGCCTCGCGGGGCTGCGCGACCTCGACGCGTCCGAGGCGCTCGTGTTGCCGCTCGAGGAGCAGTACCTCGTCGCGAGCGGTCGAACGCACTTTCGCGATCTCGCCTTCGACGACCTGCGGCGGCTCCAGCTCGATCTCGAGACCACAGGCCTCGACGCGGACCGCGATCGAATCTTTCTCGTCGCCGTGCGCAACCCCGACGGACGCGCGGTGCTCCTCGAAGCGCGCGACGGCTCGCCAGACGCAGAGCGGGACCTCCTGCGCCGCCTCGCGGACCACGTGCGCGCCGAGGATCCGGACGTCATCGAGAACCACAACCTGCACGGCTTCGACCTTCCGTTCCTCGTGCGTCGCGCCGAGCGGCTGCGCGTGCCCTTCGCGCTGGGGAGGCTGCCGGGCGCGGGGATGCTGCGCCGTGCCGCGCGTCGCGGGATCGTCGCCGCCGAGGGCGCCGACGGACCATTGCGCGTGCGGTTCACGGCGCCGGGCCGCGAGCTCATCGACACCATGGACGCGGTGCGCCGCCATGACTTCGCCACGCGGGAGCTCCCGGGGCACGGCCTCAAGGCGGTGGCGCGGCACCTCGGCCTCGCGCCCGAGGGACGCGAGTACGTCCCGGGGCACGAGGTCCACGCCGTGTACCTTCGAGACCCCGAGCGCGTGCGGCGCTACGCCACGCACGACGTCGAGGAGGTGGCCGGCCTCGCGCGGCTCCTCGGAGGCGCGGCGTTCGCCCTCGCGCGCATGGCGCCGCGACGCTACGAGCGCCTCGCCGACGCGGGGCCCGCGACGGGGGTCATCGACCCGATGCTCGTGCGCGCGTACCTCCGCGCGGGGCGGGCGCTCCCGGCTCCGTACGACGGCGACGGCACGGTGCACACCGGCGCCGCGCTGCATCTCTTCGCCACCGGCGTCGCCCGTCGCGTCGTGAAGGCCGACGTCGCCAGCCTGTATCCGTCGCTCATGCGGCAGTACCGCATCGGTCCGGTGCGCGATGGTCTCGGGGCGTTCCTCGCCATCGTCGACCGCATGGTCGATCTGCGCCTCGCCGCGAAGGCCCGCGGCCGCGCTGCGCCGCCAGCATCCGCCGAGCGCCACGAGCACGAGGCGATGTCGGCCGCGATGAAGCTCGTCATCAATTCGGCGTACGGCTACCTGGGCGCCGTCGGCCTCACGCGGTTCCACGACGTGCACGCCGCGAACGAGGTGACGCGCCGCGGACGCGAGGTGCTCTCGCTGCTGTGCCGAGCGCTAGACCAGCGGGGCGTCACGTTGCTCGAGGCCGACACCGACGGCGTGTACTTCGCCGTCCCCGAGGGCTTCGACGAGGCCGCCGAGCGCCGTCTCGTCGCCGAGGTCGACGCGCTGCTCCCGGAGCGGGTGCGCCTCGAGTTCGACGGTCGCTACGCTGCGATGCTCTCGCACGAGCCCAAGAACTACGCGCTCCTCGGCTACGACGGACGCCTCGTGCTGCGCGGCGTGGCGTTCCGATCGAGCCGCTCCGAGCCCTTCGGCGAGGCGTTCCTCCGTCGCGCGGCGGAGCGTCTTCTGCGCGGAGACGTGGCGGGGGTGCGGGCGGTCTACGTCGAGACGGCGCTCGCGCTGCGAGCACGAGAGCTGCCGACGCGCTCGCTGACGAACCGGGTGCGGCTGACGAAGACGCCCGAGCAGTACGCCGCGACGCGGGGAGCGAGGCGCGAGCTGGCCTACGAGGCGCTACTCGGCGCGGGGCGCACCGTCTGGTCTGTCGGCGAGCGTGTGCACGTCTATCGACACCGCACCGGCGCCGCGCGGTTGCTCGCGGTGCCCGACGTCGACGAGCCCGGCGCCGACGACCCTCGGGATTACGATGTCGGGTATGCGCTCCGGCAGCTGCGGGGGACCTTCGCGGCGCGCCTCGCCCGGGGCCTCGCGCCCGATGCGTTCGTGGCGGTCTTCGCCGAGCCGTGGCAACCGTCGCTCTTCGAGCTCGCGCTGCGCACGACGGCGCCGCTGCTCACGATCTTGGGACGTTCGATCGCGGAGCCCTGAGAGCGCGGGTCGAGCCGCGGACCTCGCCCTCCAGGAGGGCGACCGCCGAGCCGACGCCGTCCTCGGCGCGTACCCGTTCGGCGAGGGCACGGGCGCGGTCGGCAACGGCGGCGTCGCCGAGCGCCAGGCCGAGCGCCGATGCCAACCGCGGTCCCGTGAGACGCGAGCGTGGAAGGGGCGCCGCGGCGACCCCGAGTTCGTGCACGAGCCGTCCCCAGAAGGCCTGGTCACCATGAAAGGGCACGACCACCGCCGGGACGCCGGCGCGCAGCACCGCCGCGGTGGTTCCCGCTCCGCCGTGATGCACCACCGCTGCGACGCGCGGAAAGAGCCACGCGTGAGGCACCGACCCGATGACGTGCACGCCGTCGGCGGCGCCGGTCTCGCCGAGGCCCGCCCAGCCGGCGTGGACGAGCGCTCGGCGGCCCGTGCGCGCGACGGCCTCGAGCACCGCATGCGCGGTCTCCTCGGGGCGCTCGCTGCTCATGCTCCCGAAGCCGACGTACACCGGCGGCGGGCCGGCCGCGAGGAACGCCGCGAGCGCTGGGTCGGGCACCCATCCCGACGGCTCGTCGAGGAACCAGAAGCCGGTCATCGCGGCCCTCTCCGGCCAGTCGCTCGGATGCGGCAGGACCGATGGACCGAGGCCGTACAAGACCGGTCCGGACGCGTAGACCCCGCGATCGAAGGGCGCGAGGCGAGGCGCCGGGCCGAGGCCGAACACCTCGCGTCGCGCCGCGTTGCCCGCGCTGCGCGCTGCGAGCCAGACGGCCTGCCGGGTGAGGTGGTGGCCGAGGCGATGGGTCAGCGCCCGCGGCGCGAAAGAGAGCCATGGAAACAGCGCTCCGGGGAACGCGCGGGTCGGTGTCAGCGGGACGTTGAACGCCTGCACGAACCTCACAGCGCGAGCCTCGGCGACGGACGCGCCGGCGAGCACCGCACCGAAGCCCGCGAGCACGAGATCCGCGCCGTCCGATGCCCGATCGGCGACGGTGAAGAGCTCCCGGGCGCCTTCACGCGCGACCCGCGTCAGCTCGCGGAACGATGCGACGAGGCCGCCACCTTCGATGGCCGCCCGGGCGCGCGCGCTTCGAACCGCCGCCTCGACGTTCATCTCCATGGGCCACACATCGAGGCCGTGCTCGCGCGCCAGGCCCTCGAAGTCGCGGGTCGTCACGAAGCGCACGGCGTGGCCCGCGCGGCGAAGTCCGGCGCCGAGCGCCACGTAAGGCTGCACGTCGCCGCGGCTGCCCGGGGCGAGGATGGTGACGATCATCGGTCCTCCATGAGCGGGAATGTTTTGCAACGAGTCGTTGCAATGTCAAACGCCCCCGTCGCGGTACGCTGGTCCGCGTGAAGTCGTCGTCGCCGCCTCGAAGGGATGCCGGCCGGCCTCGCGGCGAGGTCGTCGCGCAGCGCGTGCTCGCGCGCACCCTCGAGGAGCTCGCGACGCACGGGCCGGCGGGGCTCAGCGTCGAACGCATCGCGGCGGCCGCCGAGGTGAACAAGACC
>CAIMWA010000436.1 GCA_903845045.1 uncultured delta proteobacterium
CCCGCCCGCGCCGCCGTTGAAGCAGGTGCCGCCGGTGCCGGTGCCGCCCGCGCCGCCCGCGCTCGTGGTGGTGCCGCCGCCGCCGCGCGCGACGAGGCTGCCGTTGAAGCTCGACGCGCCGCCCGCGGTCCCCGCCGCGCCGGGCGCGCCGACGACGATGGGGATCGTCGATCCCGGCGTCACCGTGAAGCTGTTGAGGTAACAGAGCGCGCCGCCGCCGCCGCCGCCGATGTTGCCCGAGCCGCCGGTGGCCGACCCGCCGCCGCCGACCACGACCACGCTCACCGTGGTGACGCCTGCGGGCACGGTCCACATCGTGGTGCCGGCGGTGGTGAAGGTCTGCGCGCCGGGCGTCGCCGCGCAGGTGCCCGCGGTGCAAACGAGACCCGCCGCGCACGCGTGGCCGCACGCGCCGCAGTTCGCGCCGTCGTTGGTCGTGCTCACGCAGGTGCCGCCGCACAGGGTGAGCGACGCCGCACAGCTTCCCGTGTCCGCGGGCCCGACGTCGACGGCGCCCGTGTCCGCGGTCCCCACGTCGGCCGGGCCCGTGTCCGCGGCACCGGCGTCCGTCGGCCCGACATCCGCGGGGCCCGTATCTGCAGGACCGGTGTCGCTGGGAGCGACGTCGACGGCGCCGGTGTCCACGGGGCTCGTGTCAGGCGTGCCGAGGTCCGCGGGGCCGGCGTCCGTCGGCGTGGGCGTGTCCGTCGGCGAACCCGCGTCGATGGGCACGACGGCGTCCGGCGCATCGCCGGTGTCCATCACGGCGCTGGCGTCACCGCCGACGACGCTCGACGAGGTGCCACCGCATCCCGCGACCACCGCCACCATCAGCCACGAGAGCCAGTCTTGCCTTCGCATCGCTCCGCCACCTCCTGGAGAGTCGATGTCATTCCGTCGCATAAGCACGCGCGCGTCAACGATCGAGGAGCACCGGCGCTGCGAGGTGACGATCCCACACCGGCGTGATAGCCGTGATCCCATGGCGAGTGGGGCGCATCCGGCCGAGGCGTTCGAGGCAGAGGTGGCGGTGGCGACGCGGCGCGCACGGCTCGCGGCGGGCGCGTTGGTGCTCACCGTCCTCGTGCGCGTGTACCTGATCCCGGTGCGCGTGTGGCAGTCCAGCCTCGTCCAGGCCGCCCGCGCGGGCGCGCCGCCGGACCTGGCGACGGCCGAGCGCAGCGACCTCCTCGTGCAGGGCGGCGTCATCGCGTCGCTGGCGATCCTCCTCGTGACCGGGGTGCTGTTCCTGCGCTGGCTGCACCGGACCGTGAAGCTCACGCGGGCGCTCGGCGGCGACGGCCTGCGCTTCACGCCGCGCGACGCCGTGCTGGGCTTCGTCATCCCGTTCCTCAACTTCAAGCGACCCTTCGAGGTCGTTCGCGACACCCACGATCAGCTCGCCCCCGACGCCGTTCCGGAGCCGCCGATGCAGGTGCAGGCCGACGAGCTCGGCGGCTATCGGCAGGTCGCGATGAGGGCGCCGCCCCCGCCGGCGCAGCTCCCGCACGCGTCCATCGGCGCGTGGTGGGGGTTCTTCTGGGCCTCCAACCTCGTGGCCAATTTCGCGAGCCGCCAGGAGGGTCACGGCATCGACGACCTGCTGTTCGCGAACACCCTCGGCATCATCGCCGACGGCCTCGACATCATCGCCGCGTCCCTCGGCGTGCTCATGGTGCGCGGCGTGTCGGCGCGCCTCGTGGAGCGCTATCGGCGCGTGCGGCACAACCCGCCGGAAGCGCTGCAGGCCGCGGGCATCGTCATCGGCGAGGCGGCACCGTAGCCGCGCTTCCCGCGACGGTGCCGACGCCCCGCACGCTCGCCTCGAGGTTGCGTCGCGCCGTCGCCTCCCACGCGTCGCGCCCTGCCGGCGTCGAGAAGAGCGTCGGCCGCGCGAGCATCGCCGCGAGGAACCGTCGACGCCCCTCGGCGAAGGTGACGTCGTCGAGCGCACCGTATTCCTCCCGCACGCCTCGCTCGTAGGCCGCGAACGCCTCGGGTGACGCTCCCAGCACCGACAGGTCCGCGTCGAGCACCACGCCCTCCGCGAAGGTCGCCGCGCACGCGCGGTGCCGCGTCGCGAGCACGAAGCCCTTCGCGCGAAGCACCGTCGGGCGATCGAAGGACGCACCGCACGCCTCCTCGAGCAGCGCCGCGCTCCGTGCTTCGTTGTCCGTTGCGAGGGGCTCGTACACGGCGTCGTGGAACAGCAGCGCGAGGTCCACCGCGGGCATCGGCGCGTCGACGAGGCGGACGCGGGCGTCGAAGCACGCGACGAGATGATCGAGCCCGTGATGGCGCCGGTGCGGCTCCTCGTAGCGGGCGCAGACGCGGGCAACGAGCCCCGGCGGGACCTCGAAGGAGAGCCGGCGAGCGATCGATGCCACGAGCTGCGTCTCCATGCGCGCAGGCTGCGTGCGATAGATTGGTGCTACAACCAATCCATGGCGAGACCGAGCATGCGGGAGCAGCGCCGATCGGAGCTGGCGCGGGCGTTCGTTCGGGTGCTCGGAACGCACGGGCACGGCGCGGCGACCATCGCTGCGGTCGCGTCCGAGGCGGGCATCGCGCCGGGTCTCGTGCACCACCACTTCGACTCCAAACAGGACCTCTGGGGCGCCGCCGTCGCCGAGCTCGTAGGCTCCTTTCGACGCAGCCTCGCGGAGGCCGCCGAAGGCGATGCCCTCGACGCGTACCTCGACGCGGCGTTGGCCCTCGGCGACCGCAGCGACGTCATCGGCGCGCGCGCCTGGGTGGGGGTCTTCGCCGAGGCGCTGTCCGAGCCCGCGCTGTTCGCGAAGGTCCGGCGCGTGCTCGACGCCGAGATCGCCCACGTCGAGCGCCGCGCGGGCATGTCCGCCGAGGACGCGAGCGCGGTGGTGGCCCTCGTCGTCGGCTCCCTCGTGCTCGGCGCCTTCGCCCCACGGCGCACGGCGGGCTTCGCTGCCCCGCGCGCGAAGCGCATGGTCCGCGCGCTCGCGACGGCGAAGCGTTGACGGCGGCGATGGTCGCCAGGGGCGCGGCGATCCTCTACGCTCGCCGCCCATGACCGTCGCGCGTCCGGCCTGGATCTGGTGGGTCCTCATCGTCCCTTCGATGTCGTGGCTCGGCGTGCTCGCGTCGTCGGCCTCCATCACGACGGCGTGGCGCGCGGCCACACGGCTGCCCCTCGGTCAGCCCGTCTATCAATGGATCTTGGGCGTCGCGCTCTTTCTCCACGTCGCCGAGGGCGCGTACGCATGGAGGCGTGCGAGCGCGAGCGCCGAGGCCCCGCGCCGCGTCGGGTGGGCGCTGCAGACGCTGGTGCTGGGCTATCCGTCGTTGCGTCTCCTGCTGGAGCGCACGCCGGCGGCGCCGTGAACCCCCGCGCGCTGCTCCTCGCCGCCGCGCTCTCCGCGTGCTCGTCGACGTCCGTGTCCGTCGTTCTCGACGCGGCGGGCGACGTCGGTGCGCCGGCCGTGGACGCACCGCTCGACGCACCAGCCATCGACACCGCGCCCGCCATCGACACAGCCCCCCTCGACGCTCCTCTGGAGGTTTCTCTCGACGTTCCGTCCATCGACGTGCCGACGGACCACACCGCCGTCGACGCCGGCGTCGATGCCACCGTCGACGCGAGCAGCGACGTGCCGCGGGTCTGCACCACCGGCATGACCCACTGCGGCGCCGCGAGCGTCGACCTCGCCACCGACGCATGCAACTGCGGCGCGTGCGGCTTTCACTGCGAGTCGCTCCACGGCGTGACGACGACGTCCTGCGTGGATTGCCAGTGCCGCTTCGCGTGCGCCCCGGCGTGGGGCGACTGCGACGGCAACGCAACGAACGGCTGCGAGGCATCGCTCGACACCTCCACGGCCAATTGCGGCGCCTGCGGGCACGCGTGTGCGCCGGCGGAGTCGTGCCGGGCCGGCACGTGCCTCGTGGTGCCGGCGTACGTCCCCTGCGGGGGCGCGATGGTGAACGTCTACAACGACGTCGAGCACTGCGGCGCCTGCGACCACGCCTGCGGCGCCGGCCAGGTGTGCGACCGCGGGACCTGCGCGGCCTCCTGCGCGGGATCGAGCGTTCGCTGCGGCACGCAGACGTGCGTCGAGCTCGCGAGCAACCCGCTGCACTGCGGGGCGTGCGGGAGCATGTGCGCCGGCGAGGTCCCGTGCACCGCCGGATCGTGCGCGCTCGGGTGCCCCGCGGGCCTCGTGGCGTGCGCGGGCGCGTGCCACGACCTGCGCACCGACTCGGCGAACTGCGGTCGCTGCGGCGAGACCTGCCCCGCCCTCGCCGTGTGCATCGACGGCACGTGCCAGTCGCGCGTCTGCCGCTGAGCAAGGATCCGGGATTCATCTCGGGAGGATCGTGCGGCGGTGGCTCACGGCGGCGATCGCGGTTCTCCACGACTCCTCCGGCCTCCCTGCCCCCACCTGTGTGCTCACCGTTCCCGGGATCTCACGCTTGGCGCTCGCTTTCTGCGGTCGTGGCGCAGCAAGGTGGCCGCTGCGAACGCGGCGTCGACACCGTCGGTGTCGCCCGCTCGTCGATCGGACGAGCCCTCGCAACGCCGCAACCGACGAGGCTCACGCCCGGCAGCAGAGCAG
>CAIMWA010000437.1 GCA_903845045.1 uncultured delta proteobacterium
CGGCGCGACCGCTGCCGTCGGGGGAGGCTCCGTCGCAGGGCGTGGCGCGACCACCGGGGATGCGCTCGCCGCGGCGGCGCGCGGTGCACCTCGCGTCGGCGCCGCCCCTCGGAGCGACAGCACCCCCGCGACCGCGACCAACGCCACGACCGCGACGGCCACGGCCCCGAGCCCGCCGAAGCGACCGCGCCCCGGCGAAGGCGAAGGCTCATCGACGCTGCGCGCGACGGTGACGAGCGTGTCGCCGGGAACGTTCGAAGCCGGCGCGGCGGGGGTCGCCGAGGCCCGCGGCTGCGTGGCGACGCTGTCGGGATCGTGCGAGTCCGCAGCGGCATCGAAGGCCGGCGGCAGCGCGCCATGCAACGCGTCCGACGAAGCGAGCGCGGCGGGACACGACGGGCTCGCGAGCACCGCGGCGAGCAGGTCGGCGACGGAGCGGAAGCGCTGGGCGCGATCGCGGCAGAGGGCGCGCGCGACCACCGCGACGAGGTCCGCCGGCACGTCGGACGCAACGTCCTCGAGCAGCACGGGCGCCTCGTAGAGGATCTTGCCCATGAGCACGTTGACGTTGTCGGCATCGTACGGGAGCCGCCCGCTCAGCGTCTCGTAGAGCACCACGCCGAGGGACCACACGTCGGTCTGCGCGTCGATGTCGGCGAGGCCCGCGACCTGCTCCGGAGACATGTACGCCGGCGTTCCGATGGCGGTGCCGGCCTGCGTCTGCGACGTCACCGCGGCGTTCGAGTCCACGTTCTTGGCGATGCCGAAATCGATGACCTTCGGGACCACCACGCCGCCCCGGCCGCGGGCGAGAAAGAGGTTCGCGGGCTTGAGGTCGCGGTGCACGATGCCGCGCGCGTGCGCCGTGACGAGCGCGCCCATGACGGGCACGAGGATGGCGAGGGCCTCGGCGGCGGGGAGGCGCTCGCCGGGCTGCGCGGCGAGGTGCGCCTCGAGCGTCCGCCCCTCGAGAAACTCTTGCACGATGTACGGCGTGCGCAGGTCGCGGTCGACGTCGAGGTCGAGCACCTCGACGACGTTGGGGTGCGCGATGGTCGTCGTGGCGCGGGCCTCGCGAAGGAAGCGCTTCACCACCTCGGGGTGCTCGGTCCACTCGCCGCGGAGGGTCTTGATGGCGACGCGGCGGCCGGTGTTCAGGTTCTCGGCGGCGTACACCGCGCCCATGCCGCCCTCGCCGAGCAGGCGATGGAGCCGGTACTTGCCGCCGAGGATGTCTCCGATGCCCGCCACGGTGTTCGCGCTGTCTTCCCGCGCGGATGGAACCGCACTCGGCGCGGGCTGGCAACCGGCGCGGTGCCGCCGTCGGGCCCCGTCCGCTCCGGTCTTCGACGTTGACGACGGCCCGCGGCGCGGGTCACGGTGCGCTCGCCGCCGCGATCGTCGCGGCGCTCCACGGAGGCGAACGGCTCATGGCGATCAATCTGAACAAGGCGCTCGACAAGGCGTACGAAGGCAAGTCCCTCAAGGAGCTCGCGGACATGCCCATCGAGGGCTTCCAGGGCATCAGCGAAGAGGGCGGCAAGGCCCTCGCGAAGCTCGGCGTGAAGACCGTGCGCGACCTCGCCGAGTGGAAGTTCGTCGGCTGGGCGCAGGGCATCGTCGCGCTCGCCAAGGCCGAAGAGTAGTCCCCACGTCGCGGCGCTTTCTCAGCCCGCGAACCCCTGCCCGATCTGCCGCAACAACGTCTGCCCGACGAGCGCGTCGCCGGTGGCGATGAGCACCCGCTCGAGCTCCGCGCGCACCGCCTCGCCCTCGGGCGTCGGCGGAGCCTCGTCGCCGAAGGCCTCGAGGGCCTCGCCGCGCAACTTGCGGCGCGCCTCGCGGTCGCCGCCGCGCACCTTCTTGAGCACCTCGGTGACGTCGAGCCACGACCCCGGCGGGAGCTCGCCGCGCGCCGCGTTTGCAGTGGACCGATACGCCGACTCCAGCGTGCCCGCGGGGGCCGGCGCGTCGTCGTAGAGCGCGCGCAGCCACACTTCGGCGAAGAGGTCGTCGGGCCTTCCCGGCGTCGCTCCGACGCGCTGGACCTGCACCCGCGCCGTCGCCTCGCTGCGGTTCACCGCGCCGCCGTCGCGCTTCCACGCGCAGTCCGCGGCGACGCGAAGGGTGACCGAACCGTCGCCGGCGAGCGAGAGCAGCGACGCCATCAGCGCGACGTCGACGCGCGGCGGCGACGTGCTCGCCCCCATGAGCGGGAGCTTCGCCCGCAGCGCCGCGTAGTGCACGAACGCGGAGGACCCGCGCAGTCCGTTGTCGGGCACCGCGAGGTTCGGGACGATGCGCCGCCCGCGACCCGACCCGTCGACGACGCTCCCGAAGCGCATGCAGACCCACGCCGTGTCGCCGTGCGGGCCGGGGTGTGTCCATCGCTGATCGAAGAGCGTGGTGACGGCGGACCAGAGCAGGAACGCCCCTACGGGCACGCCGGCCACCACCACCACCGCGGCGACGAGGACCTGGAGCACGTGCGACAGCAACCCCGAGCCGAGCCATCCCGCGCAGAGCGTCGCGGCTCCAGCGATGCACGCGAGCCCGCACACGACGAGCACCGCGCCCCCGACGAGGCGGCGGGCGATGTTGGCGGCGTCGAGCGGGGCTGTCTTCCACGGCCGCTCGTCGGCGCCGCAGTCGACGCAGACGCGGCCTTCGAGGTCGCCACCGCAGACGGCGCAGACGGGCACCGTCATCGACGCCCTCGAAAGCCCGGGTGTTCTGCACGGCTGCGCACGTCGGGTTACCTGCACCCACCGTTTTGCACCGGGGGGCCGGGCGCGCGCAACAGCTTGATCGCGCGGCACTTCCGGTGGGCTACCCGGCGGTGCGGTCCGCGAGGGGCCGGTGTTCGTTCGACCATGCTGCCTCGCGACGGGCACCGAGCCCCTTGCGGACGGGCTGGGACGGCGCGAGGGTCCGCGGCGGAGGACCCTCGATGCCCGCACCGCGCCCGTGGACCGTGCTCGCCCATCAGCCCTGGGAGAAGCTCTCGGAGAACGTCTGGACCGTGTCCGCCGCGCTGCACCGGGGAGGGTTGCAGCGCCGGATGACGGTGCTCAAGCGCGCCGACGGGCGCCTCGTGGTGCACAGCGCGGCGTGCCTCGACGACGCGTCCATGCGGGCGCTCGAGGCGTGGGGCGAGCCGGCGTTCATCGTCGTTCCCAACGGCTTTCACCGCCTCGACGCGCACGCCTGGAAGGCCCGCTACGCCGCGGCCAAGGTGCTCTGCCCCAAGGACGTCGCCGCCGCCGTCGCCAAGGTCGTCGCCGTGGACGGTCACTACGAGGACCTTCCCAGCGATGCGGGCGTGAGCGTGTCGCCGTTGGCGGGCATCCACCCGCGTCTCGGCGAAGGGGTCTTCAGCGCGCGCGACGCCGCGGGGCTCGGCGTGCTCGTCTTCTGCGACGCGCTCTTCAACCACCCGCACCTGGGCGGCTTCCAAGGCTGGGTCGTGAAGACCATGGGCTCCACCGGCGGACCGCGGGTGACGCCGTTGATGCGCATGGTCGGCGTGCGCGACCGCGCCGCCCTCGCGGGGCACCTTCGGCAGCTCGCCGAGAGCCCTGGCCTCGCGGCGCTCGTTCCCGGCCACGGCGACGTCGTGGCGCAGGCGGCCTCGGACACCCTCGGCACCGTCGCAAACGACCTTCACTCCGCGTAGCGTCGGGCGATGCGCCCTGCCCTCGCCGTGCCCCTCGCCGCGCTGCTCGTCGCGGCGTGCAGCCCCTCGACGCCCGCGCTCCCGAGCGGCTGCACCGGCGCCCTGTGCATCGACGCGTCCGTCGTCGTCGACAGGCCTGCGGTCGATGCGTCGGTGACCGACGTGCCCGTCGTCGATGCACCCGTCGTCGACGTGCCGACGGTGGTCGACGTTCCTGCCGTCGTCGATGCACCCGTCGTCGATGCACCCGTCGTCGA
>CAIMWA010000438.1 GCA_903845045.1 uncultured delta proteobacterium
GGGTCCGGGGTGTTGTTCCAGTAGTGCACCTGGAGGATGAACCACGCGGTGCGGTCGGGGAGGCCGATGCCCACGTCCGGCGGGAGCACGGTGCCCTGGTTTCCCGGGGCCCAGCCCGCGAGGAACTGCGCGTCCGGCGGCATGCCCTGCTCGCAGTCGAACATGTCGCCGCTCGACGGGCGCGTGGCGGACCCGAAGAGGATCACGTGGTGCAGCACGCGCCCGTTGTCGATGCGCGCCGCCATCGCCGTCGCCTGCTGCGTTCCGTCGAAGGTCGACGGAAAGACGAAGCAGCGGTTCTGGTTTCCCGCGCCGCCGGCCAGATGGAACGGCGTCGTCGCCCCGGTGGCATGCGCGAGGAACACCGAGCGCTCCGTCGGCGGACAGGGCAGATTCGCCGACGGCGACGTCACCTGCGGGTCGGTCTGCACGGTGCCGCACGCGCTCCCGCGACAGCCCGGCGCGCCCGCCGCGACCCACGCGTCGATGACCGCGAGGTCGGCGTCGGGGAGCCGCGAGGGTGGCATCGGCCGCGCGGTGTCGTGGACGCGCGTGCCCATCAACTGCCACACCTTGCGCGACGGCGTCGTCACCGCGGCGGCCTGCGTCGCGGCGTACGTTGTGAGCGACATCGGCGAGCCGTACCGTGGAGGTCCTGCATGGCACGTGACGCAGCGGGCCTGCACCACGCGTGCGACGTCGGCGGGGTACGAGAGCTGCGAAGGGTCCGGCGTGCTCGTCGAGGCGGGGTCCGCACCGCACGAGACGGCGCCGGCGGCAGCGAAGAGCAGGGACGCATGAAGCTTGCGAGCGCGCATCGAAGGGCCTCCTCGGGAGCGGTGCGATTCGGTTCAGGGAACGCGGCGAACGCCGAGTACGAGCAACGCCCGGCCCGCCGCACCCGCGACGGTGGCGAAGAGGCGTCCGCGGTCGGCGGCGTCGCGGGAGACGCCGAGACGCATGAGCGACGGCGAAGTCCCGGCGCTGGACGAGCACTCCGGCGTGAACACGAGGTCCGTGCCCGAAGCGACGTAGGCGCCGCGGCTCACGAGCGACGAAGGCCGCGCCACGATGCCCGCCGCCGACGAGTCGACGCGGAGGACGAGGTCCGTTTCGATGCGGTAGCGCCCGCCCTGGAAGACGCCCCAGCCGGTGCCGGTGACGGAGCCGCCCGCGGCGACGATCTGCCCGCGCGCGGCCGGCGGCCAGTACATGTCCACGGTCTCGATGACCCACGAGCCCGTCATGTCGCCGCCCGACGGGGTGGGCTCGGTCACGCCGGAGTCACCCCCGGTGATGGCCATGGTGCCGTGAATGGCCGGGAGCGCAGCCTCCGCGAGCGGCGCAGCGCCGGGATCGCAGGTGCCGGCTTCGGCGGCGCCATCGACGACCGCCGCGTCGACGACGGCTCCGAGGTCCGTCGCAGAGGCGTCCACGGCGGGCGTCGGCGACGTGGTGCCGCAGGCAGCGGCGGAGAGGGCCAGGATGAAGGCCAGCGATCGCGGTGCGCGCACATACTTCGCCTAGCACGAAACCGTCGGCGCTCGTAGGCGAATTCTCTTCGGCTGCGGCTCAGGTCGGCGCGGGGCAGGTTCGAAGGCCCAGCACGCGATAGATCGGGCAA
>CAIMWA010000439.1 GCA_903845045.1 uncultured delta proteobacterium
CGCTGCAAACGCTCGAGAAATCGTGTCCTCGAGCTCTCACCACCCCACCCACGGACCGTGGTGACGGCGACGTCGGAGGCATCGACCCGTGCGATCAACGCTCCCCGACGACGCGCCTCGGTGACGGCGACGTCGGAGGCGTCGACCCGTGCGATCAACGTTCCCCGACGACGCGCCGCGGTGACGGCGACGTCGGAGGCATCGACCCCCCACCGCGCTCACGCCCGGCGGCGAAGCAGCCGGGCTCGGCGCTTCGCGAACGTACCGGCCGCAGCGGCCGGGCCTGGATCCTTGCTCGCGGGAGCGACTCGGCCACCGTGCCCTTGCATCGTCGTGACCGAATGCGCTCCGTCCTCGAGGCCCGGCCGCCGCGGCCGGTACGCTCGCATGGCGCAGAGCCCGGACGCTCCGCTGCCGGGCGTGAGCCCGACGGGTCGCACGTTGGGTCCCTTCGCCTACGCCGACGGCCGCGCTGCAAACGCTCGAGAAATCGTGTCCTCGAGCTCTCACCACCCCACCCACGGACCGTGGTGACGGCGACGTCGGAGGCATCGACCCGTGCGATCAACGCTCCCCGACGACGCGCCTCGGTGACGGCGACGTCGGAGGCATCGCCCCCCCACCGCGCTCACGCCCGGCGGCAAAGCAGCCGGGCTCAGCGCATCGCGAACGTACCGGCCGCGGACGGCCGGGCCTACCCGTCCTCGCCGGCATCGAATTCGTCGGGCTCCCACCCCGCGAGGACCGCGTTGGCGGCATGTCGCTCGCGCTGGGCACGCACGTACGCCAGCGCCTCCTCGGGATCTCGCTCGGAGATGCTGAAAGCGCCATATCCCTCCTGCCAGCGAAACGCGATCTCCGGCCGCTCGTGGGCGGCGACGTGACCGGACGCCCCTTTGAGTGCGCGCAAGAGCACCGCGAGCGACTGCGTTCGATGCAGGTCGAGCGCAACGTGGACGTGATCGACGAACGCGCCGAACGCGAGCAGCGGACACCGAGTGCGCTCCGCCTGGGCTGCAACGGCATCACGGATCGCCACCTCGAGCGACCGATCGATCCAAGGCGTTCGCCGCCAGGTCGACCAGACCACGTGGATGAGTACGCGCGAGCGGGAGTGCGCCATCGCGTTCAAACGGTACTCCACTACGAGATGCGCCGTCGGGCAACGCATCGCCGAGGCCCGGCCGCCGCGGCCGGTACGCTCGCACCGCGCCGAGCCCGGACGCTCCGCTGCCGGGCGTGAGCGCCGCGGGCTGCAGACACGGTGCGCGCCTTCGCCGACGCGCGCGCCCAAACGCGCAGCCCGCCCGCGTACCCGCGCGGATACCCGGACGTTCAGCCGGCTGAACGTCGGCGGCACGCGGCGTCTTGCAGCGGTGATCCGGAGCTTCCCGTCGACGTCGAGTCTCCGTATCGTCGCCGCGCGATGGCGTTGCATGCGGGGATGCGAGTGGGTGCGAGTTGGGAACTCGGCACGAAGATCGCGGACGGTGGCATGGGCTCCGTCTGGCGCGCCACGCACGTCGAATTCGGCGAGCGGCGGGCGCTCAAGGCGCTGCACGACTTTCTGCTGAACGACCCCTCGCTCTGCGACAAGTTCCTCGACGAGGCGCGCAACACTCGTCGCGTGCGCCATGAGAACGTCGTCGAGGTCATCGACTGCGGGCGCGTCGAGGACCCCGATGCGCCGCCGGGCTCCGGCCGCATCATCCCGTGGCTCGTGATGGAGCTGCTCGAGGGGCACGACCTCGCGTCCGAGGTCTCGAAGCACGGCGCCGATGGCTCGCCTCCGGGGCGCGTGTCCGTGCTGTTTCGCCAGCTCTGCGCGGGTCTCGCTGCCGCCCACGCCCAGGGGGTCGTGCATCTCGACTTGAAGCCGGAAAATATCTTTGTAGCGCGCACTTCGAGCGGCGCCACGCAGGTGAAGGTCGTGGACTTCGGCATTTCGAAGGTGCTGCGCGACGCCGGGCAGTCGGTCACGCTGACCGGTCGTATGCTCTCGCCCGTGTGGGCCGCGCCGGAGCAGATCCAGCGCACGCGCGTAGGACCTCGCACGGACGTCTGGGCGCTCGGCCTCATCGCGTTCAGACTCCTCACTGGCCGGTACTACTGGCGGGTCGCCAACGCCGGCACGGCCGCGGGCACGGACCCGGTGATGGCTCTCGTCAACGAGGTCGTCGCGTCGTTCACGGCGCCCACGGCCGCGTCGGTGCGCGCCCAGGAGTTCGGCGCCGAGGGTCGTCTGCCCGCTGGCTTCGACGCTTGGTTCGCACGCTGCGTCTGCTTCGACCCGAGCGCGCGCTTCGCCGACGTGACGACGTGCGGAGGCGCCCTCGAAGCGCTGTTGCTCCCGCACCCTCACGTGCCGTCGCTGCCCTCGCCGCCGATCCGTCCGACGGCGCCGCTCGTCAACCTTCCACGGCCGCCGGCATCACCGTCGGGAGCGCTGCGTTCCGGCTCGCCGACGCTCCCGCTGACGGCGATCGACCGATCGCGCGCGCTTTCGTCGGCGACCGATGTCGACGACTCGGCCGAGTTCGTCCCGACGCGTCGGCCATCGCGACCGATGCTTGCGTTCGTCGTGCTCGGCTTGGCGGTCGCCGGTACGACGTTCGCCGTCGGCGCGTGGCTCCTAGCGCCCGACGCACCACCGCCGAACCTCGCGTGCCCGACCGGCATGGCGCGGATCCCCGGCGGCACTTTCGAGCTCGTCGCCGCGCCGGGACAGTCAGCGACGGTCGCGCCCTTCTGCATGGACGTGAGCGAGGTCACGGCGGGCGCCTATGCCGCTTGCTTCGCGACCGGATCGTGCACGGCAGCGTCGGCGCGCGACGACAGCCGCTTCTGCAACGCTGACCATCCGGAGCGCGCTCAGCACCCCATCAACTGCGTCGATGCGTTGCAGGCCGCGGCGTTCTGCGCATGGCGCGGCGGGCGGCTCCCGACGGAGGTCGAGTGGGAGTTCGCAGCCCGCGGTACGGACGGGCGCACCTATCCGTGGGGCGAGGGTGTTCCAGACGATCGTCGGCTGTGCTGGTCGCGATGGCAGCGCGGCGAAGGAACGTGCCGCGTCGGTTCGTTCCCCGACGGCGCGTCGCCGTTCGGTCTTCTCGACATGGCTGGCAACGTCTGGGAATGGACATCGAGCGCCGCCGGTGAGGCGTCGCGGGTCGCCCGCGGCGGTGGCTGGGGCTCCACGCAGCCCGAGATGGTGTCCGCCGGTTACCGCAATGCCGACGGCGCCTCGGAGCGAGTCGACGTACTCGGGTTCCGCTGCGCGCGCTGACCGCGCTCCGACGCGGAGCACGGAGCGTCAGCGGGAACCCCTGATTCACGGGAGCGACTCGGCCTTATCGCTCGCGCACCATCGCCGAGGCCCGGCCGCCGCGGCCGGTACGCTCGCACCGCGCCGAGCCCGGACGCTCCGCTGCCGGGCGTGAGCGCGGCGGGTTGCAGACACGGTGCGCGCCTTCGCCGACGCGCGCGCCCGCGTACCCGCGCGGATACCCGGACGTTCAGCCGGCTGAACGCCCCGCGGGCCGCGCCGCGCGCGTCAGCCGCCGTCGTCCCCGTGCCCGCGCGCCGGAACCACCGCCATGCCGAGGGTGACGTGGTAGGTCCTGCGCGGGGCGCCGCCGCCGGGAGCTGCCTCGCCTCGCGGTCCGTGAGCGACAGCGTCCAGAAGTGCAGCACGGGGTGATGCGTCGTGCGCGACGCCGGAGGGGGCTCGGCGCCGTGGATGCGCGCGGCCTCGTTGAGCGCCCGCTCGACGACCTTGGCGTAGAGCGCCGCGAAGGGCTGGCCGAGCCAGTGCCCCTGCGGAACGAGGCGCCCCGCGAGGCGGTGCCGCGCGGCCCCGTCGGCGGCGTCCACGGCGATGAATCCGGCGCCGTGCATCGCGTCGAGGTGCGGGTACAGCGCGTGGGGGTCGCGACCGAGGCGCGCGGCGAGCTCCCGGGCCGTCCTCGAGGATCTGGATGACGCGCTGCCGCAGCGGCGACGTGAGGATCCGCCATCGTGCGGCGCCGCCGACGGGGATCGTCGCCGGCGGGCGGTGCGACACCGCACCACACCGTGGCCAATCCCGGCGCTCCCCGCGACGGCGGTAAGCCTTCTTTCCTTTTCTTACCG
>CAIMWA010000440.1 GCA_903845045.1 uncultured delta proteobacterium
CGACCACATCGGCCGGGGCGGCATGGCGGAGATCTATCTCGCCCGCGGCACGACGCAGATGGGCGCGGCGCGCCTCGCGGTGGTGAAGCTCGTGCTCAACCGCTTCGCCGAGGACACGACGTTCTCGGCGATGCTCATCAGCGAGGCCAAGCTCGCCGCGCGCCTCTCGCATCGCAGCATCGTCCAGACCTTCGACCTCGGTCGCGAGGAGGGCCGCCTCTACATCGCGATGCAGTACGTCGAGGGCTTCGACGTGACGCAGCTTCTTCGAAAGCTGTCGCACAAGAAGATCGGACTGCCCGCGGAGTTCGGGTTCTACGTGGTGCTCGAGATGTTGCAGGCGCTCGACTACGCGCATCGCTGCACCGACGACTCCGGCGCCGCGCTCGGCATCGTGCACCGCGACGTCTCGCCGTCGAACGTGCTCGTCAGCCTCGAGGGCGAGGTGAAGCTGTGCGATTTCGGCATCGCCCGCGCCGTCAGCGACCTCGCCGAGCTTCCGCAGGGAGCGCTCGAGGGCAAGGCGGCCTACATGGCGCCGGAGCACGCCCGCGGGGAGCGCATCGACGCCCGCGCCGACGTCTTCTCGGCGGCCATCATCCTGTGGGAGCTCCTCGCTGGACGCCGCATGTACAAGGCCCAGCCGGGCCGCGAGGTCATCGACATCGCGCGTGCCGGCGAGGTGCCTGCGCTCCCCGAGCGCGGTCTGCCGGAGCACGACGCGCTGCAGGCGCTGCTCTCGAAGGCCCTCGCGCCGGACCGCAACGACCGCTTCGCGACCGCCGGGGCCTTCGCGCGGGAGCTCGAGGACTACGTGATGCGCAACCGCATGCGCGCGTCGCCGATGCGCCTCGGGCAGTTCCTCACGGAGCAGTTCGAGGCCGAGCTGGTGGCGGTGCGGCGCGAGCTCGAGCAGCAGGCCCTCTCCGTCGTGGCGCCGGTGCCGGTCGAGGTGATCCCGGATCTCGGCGGCCTTCCGTCGGCGACGCCCACGCCGGTGCCGCCGCCGTTGGAGACCCCGATGGCTCCCCTTCCGCTGCCCTCGTCGCTGCCGGCGCCGGCCGTGGTCGCGCCGGCCGCCGTCGTCGTTGCGGCGCCGCGCTCGTCAGCGAAGAACGTCCGTGTGGCCGTCGCGGTGGCCGTGGTCGTCTTCGTCGCCCTCGTCGCGGCCGTGCTGCTGCGCTGAATGTCCTCCCCTCGCGAGCGCGTCGACCGGCTCCTAGTGGACCGCGGCCTCGTCGAGAGCCGCGAGCGGGCGCAGTCGCTGCTCCTCGCAGGCCGCGTGTTCTCCGACGGGCAGCGCGTCGAAAAGGCGGGTCAGCGCCTCGTCCTCGACGTGCAGCTCGAGGTGCGCGGCGACCCTTGCCCCTTCGTCTCGCGCGGAGGGCTGAAGCTCGACGGCGTCATCGAGACCCTCGGCGTCTCGCCGCTCGATCGGGTGTGCCTCGACGTCGGCGCGAGCACCGGCGGATTCACCGATGTCCTGCTTCAGCGGGGTGCGGCGCGCGTGTGGACGGTCGACGTCGGGCGTGCGCAGCTCCACGAGCGCATCCGTGCGAACCCCCGGGTGATCGTGCGTGAGGGCGTGAACGCGCGGCTCGGCCTGCGCGAGATCGTCACCGAGCCGGTGTCCCTCGTGGTCATGGACGTTTCGTTCATCTCGCTGACCAAGGTGCTGCCTGCCGTGTGCGAGGTGCTGGACGCAACGGGCGCCGACGTCGTCGCGATGGTGAAGCCGCAGTTCGAGCTGGAGCCCAAGCTGGTGCCGGGCGGCGTCGTCCGCGACGACGCGCTGCGCGCGCGGGCCGTCGAGTCCGTCGTCGAGGCTGCCGCGGCATTGGGCCTCGTGCGCCTCGCGCAGGCCGACAGCCCGGTGCACGGACCCGCGGGCAACCGCGAGGTGTTCGTCTCGTTCCGACGCGCCCCGCGCTAGACCGGCGGCGACGCCCTCGGGGTGCGCTCAGCCGCCGATGCGGCCGCTGCGGAACACCGTCTCGAGGAGCTGGTCGACCTCGACGAGCGCGCGGCGCGCCGGGTCCGTCGCGAGCGACTGGAGCGCTGCCTTGATCTCGCCGAGCGCGCGAAGGTGCGCGAAGAGCTGCAGGTCGCTCACCGACGCGGCCGAGGTCAGCGCCGCCTTGATGCGCTGCACCTCGGCGAGGAGGGCGTCGAGGCCCACCTCCATGCCGCCGGCGCGGCGGGCGTCGGGGTGCGACCGGAAATACCCGTCGAGCACCGGCGACACGATGGCATCGAGGATCTCGGATTGCTCCAGGGTGTTCCAGACGTGCTTGAGGATGAACAGGTCACCGAGGTCGGCCTCGGCGCGGCCGTCGAACCAAGCGCTCGCGGCCATGAGCTTGATGAGCTTCACCACGCGGCGGTCGCTCAACGACACGCCCTCGGCGCGGATCTGGAAGACCAGGCTCTTGTATGTCGCGAGGAGGTCGTCGGAGAGGCGCATGCGCTTCGCGACCTCGCCGCGGGCCTCGATGAGCTCGCGCGTGTGCAGGAAAATCTGCGGCGGCTGCGGAGGACCGAGCCGCTCGAGCTCGAGCGTCACCCCACGTCCGACGAGCTCGTGGAAGTGATACGCGTCGAGGTGCTCGCTGCGCACGCGCAGAAGGAAGCGGTCGAAGATCGCCTGCAGGCTCTCGTCGGCGGGCACCTCGTTGGAGGCGCCGAACACCGAGAGGAGCGGCACGTCGACGACGGTCGATCCGTTGTTGAACTTGCGCTCGTTCAACAGCGTGAGCAGGGCGTTCAAGATGGCGCTGTTCGACTTGAAGATCTCGTCGAGGAACACGATCTCGGCCTCGGGCATCATGCCCTCGGTGCGGCGTCGGTAGGTGCCCTCGCGGAACGCAGGAATGTCGACGGGCCCGAAGAGCTCGTTGGGCTCCGTGAAGCGCGTCAACAGGTACTCGAAGTAATGGCTGTCGATGGCGCGCGCGAACGTTCGCACGAGCGCGCTCTTGGCCGTGCCGGGCGGGCCGACGAGGGCCAGGTGCTCGCCGGCGAGCACCGAGAGAACCATGAGCCGGATGGTCTCCTGGCGGCCGAGAAACTGCTGTTCGAGGGCGCGCGCGAGGGCGCGGAGCCGCTGGATCATCGGGGTGGTCACAGGACGGGTTCCTCCATGAGACCGGCGCCCTGCAGGAGCGGCGCCGACGGGGTGTTCTTGAGCGGGGTGCGCGACGTCTCGGCAGGCAGGACGCGCGTGAGGTCGTCGACGGAGACGCCGGTCCACGCGGCGGCGGCGGCGGGGCCGAGGCGCACGTAGGCGTCCATGGCGAGGGGCTGCGCGACGGTCGACGATGCCGGCGTCGAGCCCACGCCGCGGGAGCCGAGGGCGTCGAAGGCGAGCATCTCGAGGTGGAACCGAAGGAGCGTTCGAGCGACCTCGCGCGGAGGTGCGATCCGCATCGCGGCCAGCGTCGCTTGCTCCAGCGCACGCACCGTCGCGGCCCCGCGGGCGAGGACGGCGCGCTGCGCGGCTCCCCGCACCGAGCCGTCGGCGAGGGCGCCCAGATGCGACGGGGTCCACCGAAACGTCCACGGCGCAGGACGGTCGGCCAGGAGCACGTCGGTGAGCGGCGAGGCAGCCATCGCGGCGCGCGCCACGTCGACGAGCTCGGCGTCGTCGGTGTCGCCGCGGCCCGGCGTGACGAGGGCGCCGAGGAGACCGAAGAGGTCCACGCGCTTCTTCGACTCCCGCACGCGGCGCAGCGAGGGGAGCGCCACCAGCGCCGCCGGCGGGCTGACGCCGAGGAAGTCGGCGTAGCCGGCCCAGAACTCCACGTGCGTGTCGACGCGGCCGAGCTCGCCGAGGCGCGCGAGCACGCCGTGCCGCAGGGCGACCTCGCCGCGCGCACCGGGGACGCCGACCCACTCGAGCAACGCCAGGCATGCCCGGCGGGCGAAGCGCCGAAGAGGCCGGCGCGCCGACGCTTCGGGATGGGTCACCGCGAGGAGGTTGTTCCACACGGCGGCGAGGGCGAAGGCGTCGACGGGGAGGGTGTCGACGTCTCCAACGGGGCCGAGCCGGGCGAGCCTCCCGCGCACGGAGCTGCACACACGTGCGAGCCGCGTCGCGTCGGGGTGGGGGCTGCGCATCCAGCCCGCGACCACCGATGGCGTGATGATGCCATCGACCACGACGCGGCCGCCGAGCACGAGCGGCTCCACGAAGTCGCGCACGAAGGCGTCGACGCCGGCCTCAGCCACGGGGCGCCGGCCTCCCCGCGTCGCCCGGATCGGACGTCACCGCGGGGTTGGCATCGTCGAGGCCGACGGCGGGGGCGCGCGCGCCCAGCGGCTCGTCGCGCCCGAGCGGGGCCAGAAGGCCCGCGAGCACCCCCGGCGGCGACGGCCAGAGGTCGGGCAGCGGGAGCTCGGCGTCGAGCGGGGCCTGCAGCGTCTCTTCCGCGATGACCGGGAGGTCCGAGAGCAGCACGCGCGTCGCGGGCACGAACCCCGACCGCGCGATGGCCGTCAACGGACGCGGTCCGCCCGTGACGAAGAGCCGCACGTCCGACGGGACGCGCGAGAGCTGCCGCAGCACGTCCGGAGGAATCGGCGGCGAGAGCGCCCACCCGAGCGGAACGAAGACGTCGTCGCCGAGCTCCTCGTACAGCGTTCCGAGCGGCACCGCGTCGGCGGCGTCGGGGCCGTGCACGAACATCGCGGCCTCGGTGAACGCGATGGAGAGGCGCCCGAGCATCGCCGGCGGCAGCACCCCGAGGATGCGCCCCAGCGTCTCCTGCTCGCTCGTCGGGATCACCGCGGCCGCCACCCGCTTCGGCGCTCCGCCCGAGGGCACGAGGCGAAGGGCCAGGTTGAACGTCGCGCCGGCCGCCATGGCGCGCACGCCGTCCACCGCCGCGGGGGCGTGGGCGAGCAGCGACGTCACCGCCTGCACGTCGACGAAGGGCGGCCGCTGCGGAAGCGCGACGGCGCCGAGCCCCGCCGCCCGAAAGAACACGAACTCGTCGGAGCCGAAGAGGCCCGCGCAGGCGCTCAGCGGCACGGGGTGGCGGTAGCCGAACTCCACCGCGCAGCGGTCGCCGTCGGGCACGAAGAGCGTCACGCCAGGGAGCGATCGGAGGAGCTGCACCACCCGCGGTGACGGGGTCGCGAGCTGCAGCAGGAGCGCCGCGTCGACGGCGTCCGTCGGGCCGCCGCGAAGCCATTCGACGCGCGCCACGCGGGCGGCGGCGTTCCACCGCGCGAGATAGCCGACGATGGAGTCGCCGAGGCCGGGACGCAGCATCGCGTACAGCGTGCGCGGCGTCTCCCAGCGTGCGCGGTGCAGCGCGATGGGGGCGAGGCGGAGCAGCAGGTCGCGGAGCGGCAGCACCTTCTCGTGGCGGTACGGCTGCGAGAATCGGTCGTGGTAGAGCGCCACGTCGCCCGGATCGGCGAGGAGCTCGGCGATGTCGTAGCCGAACGGCGCCTGGGCGTCGCGGTACTTCACGAAGTGCCGGCCCGACCCCGTGAACACGAGCGCGTTGCAGAGGCGCGCGACGGCGGCGAGGCGATCCATGCGGTGCGAGGTGCCGGCCTGCACCTCGACGAGCAGCTCCCGCGTGCGCAGCGGCGACAGCACCTGGATGATCCGAAGGCCGTCGAGGAGCTCGTCGAGGGCGCCCTCTTCGCCGAGCGCGCGCAGCAGCGGTACGAGGCGCTCGAGCGAGGGAACGAGCACCGCGCCCAAGGGGCCGATGGCGACCCCGCGCACGTCCGGCGCGAGCCCCGGCGCGCGAAACCGGCTCTGGTGCTGCGCGATGCGCTCGATCACGCGGCGCACCGTACCGTGCAAGCGCCCGCGCTTTCAATCGAAGCGCCGCGCTCGGCGATTGACGGGAGCGCGCCGTCCGCGCGAGGGTCCGGGCCATGCCAAGGCCGCCCCGCCGACGGATCGCCGCCCCGGGCGCCGTGCTTCTCTGCACCGTCGCGGCTCTCGCGCAGACGCCGGCCCGGCCGACGCCGGCGCAGGCCATCGAGCATGCGCTCACCCCGGTGCGCGAGGCTGCAGCGGGCGTGACCGATGCGGAACGCGCGAGGCTCCGCGACGTCTTCGACCGCGCCGAGGCCACCGCGGCGGGCCGCGTCGAGGCCGAGCATCACCGGGACCTTCGCGGCGCTGCGGCGGCCGATCGTCAGCTCGTCTGGCTCGGCA
>CAIMWA010000441.1 GCA_903845045.1 uncultured delta proteobacterium
CCCGCGCGAGTTCTTGTAAGCAACCGATCTTCCACCAGGCCGAATCCCGATTCGTGGTTGCGTTGCTCGCAGAGGCTTGCTACTTTTGCGGCCATTTCTTTTATGAACCCGGATCCTTAGCGAACCTAGAAAAATTGCATCCAAAGGTTAATAAATTGCTTGACAGAAATAACCGAGTGGGTTATAGATGTCGGCATGAAAGCGCGCTACCGGAAACGCAAGACATGCTACAAGTTTGAGCTGACGGGAAGAGGGCGGACGACCGCGCACGGAGGGCAAGTGCTCGTGGACGCCCTCTGCCGCCGTTTCGGTCTGTGGGAACGCCTTTCGCAGATTGAGGAACTCGATTCTCGCAAGCGCCCGGGCTCGGGGCACGACCCGGAGGCGCTGGCGGCCCAGATCATCTTCACGCTGAGCAGCGGGGGGCAACGCTTGCCGACGCGGAGAGGATTGGACAAGACGCGGTGCTGCTGGAATCCGTCGGGCTGGAAAAGGTGGCGGACCAGACGACGCTGGGCGAGTGGCTCCGTGCACAGAGTTCCGAGAGCGTCCGGCTGCTGTGCAAGCTGAACTCGGATTTCGTGAAGGAGGCGATGGCTGAGAGTAAGCCGGCGCGGGTGCGGCACGGGGGCGAGTGGGAGGTGTTCTTCGACGACACCGAAATCGAGGTGTACGGAAAGAAGATCGAGGGGGCACGGCTCAACTACAACGGCGACTTGGCGCTGTCCTGGCAAACGCTCTGGGCGGGGCCGTTTTTGCTCGACCAAGAACTCGGGGGGTTCGGCACCGTGTCGGAATGCCAGCAGGCGCTGATCGACGAGCATGGGGCCGTCTGGGCCGACGGCAAGAGCTATTTCTACGCGGACAGCGGATCGAGCGAGGGCAAGCTGCTCACGCACACGGCCGGGGCGGGGTTCTCGCGATGGAGCGTCAGCTACAACAAATGGACAGGGCCGCTGGAGCGGTTTGCCGGGGAAAAGCCGGACTCGGCGTGGGGCGACCCCGCCGACCGCAACGGCGTCACCGAGACGTATGCGTGGGTCAAGCACACGCCCGAAGGCATGGCCGAAGCCCAGACGTTCGCCGCCTGCCGTTGGAAAAGGCCGGACGAGATGTTCTGGCGGTATGCCTTTGTGGCGTGCGAGAAGGACGCGACGCGGACGCCACGGGCCGTGTTCGAGCGCCACCGCCTCAAGGGTGCGAGCGAGCAGCGGTTCAGCGAAGTCCTTGCGGACCTCGACCTGCACCATCCGCCCTGCCTGTCGCTTATCGCGAACCGGGCGTTTTATGCACTCGCGACCCTCGCCTACAACATTCTGACCGCGCTCAAGGTGCTGGATCTCGACGACGAGCAACAGACATGGCGCGTGCGCACGATCATCCGCCACCTGTTGACGGTTCCGGCCACGCAGGTGGCTCATGCCAACCGGCGTAGGCTGCGCATCTGTGTTCCGGCTGGGATGCTGCGCTGGTGGCGCTTGTTTCTGGAGCGATTCGTGCCGCGTCGCAAACGCGGCGAGGGCCTCGACGAGGCGTACCGGCCCGAAGCGAATACGGAGTGAGCCGCTTCCGGCGGAAGTCGTCCACCGTCCCGATGCCCGTGCCGACAGGCCCCCCAGAGGCAATGCCTCGCACAGCCCGTATGAGGCTGTCGATCGTGCCAAAGCCGAAGGTTACGCGGTCTCCCGCCCGTTTGCGCCCCTCTTCAGCGCGGTTGGCGTCTCAAGCGTCTCCCTTTGCGCGTGCCACGCACGAAAAACATCCTTGGCGAAGCGTAGCGGCCCCGCCGCCACGCTTCGCTAAGGATTCGGGTCCCCGTAATAACTGTTGCTTTTGCGCCCAAAAACGGTACAGTGCCGTCCGCTAGCAGATAGAAGCAGTCCGCAGTGAGATTGGTGGAATGTCAGGCGCAGC
>CAIMWA010000442.1 GCA_903845045.1 uncultured delta proteobacterium
GAGCGCACGCCCCGAGCGCGATCGGCAGGCGCGGGCGCGGTGGCGCCTCGTGCTCGGAGCGACGCTCGTGGGTCTTCTCATGGTCGGCTTCGCGTCCGTCGCGCTCCGGACGCAACGGCGCGAATTCGAGCTCCAGCAAGCGCTGATCGCCTCCGACCTCCAGCGTGCCCGGGAGGAGCACCTGGCTCGAGAAGGGCGGGCTGCGATGATGCTGACCTTCGCAGCCGGCGTCGCGCACGAGGTCTCCACCCCGCTGAGCGTGATTGCGGGTCGCGCAGAGCAGATCGAGTGGCGCTCGCACGACGAGCGCACCTCTCGCGCAGCGACGGCGATCCTGGAACAGACGGAGCGGATTCGAGGCGTGATTCGTGGGTTTCTCCAGCTTGCACGCGGAGGGGATCCGGTCCTCGAACGGGTGGCACCCGCGGCCGTCGTGCGGGCCGCGATCGGCCTTGCCCAGCATCGGTTCTCCGAGGCGGGCGTCGGTCTCGAGGCCCGCATCTCGGACTCCCTCTCGGTGATCTCCGGCGACGCGCGGCTCTTGGAGCAGGCGTTGGTGAACCTCCTGCTCAACGCGTGCGACGCGTGCGAGCGCGGCGGCGAGGTCGAGGTGCGGGCGAGCGTCGACGGCACGTCCGCGATGTTCGCCGTGCTCGACGACGGCAAGGGCATCAGCGACGAGATCATGGCGCGTGTCCTGGAGCCGTTCTTCACGACCAAGCCGACGGAGGAGGGCACCGGCCTGGGTCTCGCCATCACGAGCGAGATCGTCGCGATTCACCGCGGGACGCTGAAGCTCGAGCCGCGCGATCCGCGGGGAACGATCGCGACGATGAGGGTGCCGACCGATGCGGGAAGGAGCTGAGATGAACGAGCGCACCTCGCGTTCTCGCGTGCTGTTGGTGGACGACCATCTCGACATGGTCGAGATGCTGGCCGAGGGCCTCGTCGATCGAGGGTTCGACGCCATCGCCGTCGGCTCGGGCAAGGACGCGCTCGTGCATTTGGAGACCGGGCGCTTCGACGCCGTCGTCACGGACCTTCGGATGCAGCCCATCGACGGCTTCGAGGTGCTCGCCCACTCCCGCGCGCTCGACCCCGACCGCCCGGTGATCATCATGACGGCCTTCAGCGCCGTGGACAGCGCCATCGATGCGGTCCGCCAGGGCGCGTTTCACTATCTCTCGAAGCCGTTCAAGCTCGACGAGCTCGCGCTCGTCCTCGAACGGGGCCTCGCGGCGCTGGCGGAGCGACGCGAGACCGTCGCGCTCCGGCGCGCTTTGCGCGACCGCAAGGGGTCGCAGTGCGTGCTCGGGCGAAGCAAGGCCATGGCCTCGGTCATCGAGACCATCGACCGCGTGGCCGACGCCGGAGCACCGGTGCTCATCACCGGCGAGACGGGCACCGGCAAGGGCGTCGTCGCCGAGGCGATCCATGCCGCCGGAAGGCGAGCAGCGGCGCCCTTCGTCACGGTGAACTGCGTCGCGCTCCCGGAGAGCCTTCTCGAGAGCGAGCTCTTCGGACACATGCGCGGTGCGTTCACCGGCGCCACGGAGAGCCGCCCGGGTCTCTTCAGCGAAGCCAACGGCTGCACGATCTTCCTCGACGAGATCGGCGACATGCCCATCGCGCTGCAGGCCAAGCTTCTTCACGTCCTCGAGCGCGGCCGCATCCGTCCGGTCGGCGGGACGGGAGAGCGCGAGGTCGACGCCCGCATCATCGCGGCGACGCACCGGGACCTGCGGCAGCGCCCCGAGGACATCCCGGAGCTCATGGAGCACTTCCTCCGCGACGCCATGGCCCGGCACCCGCACTCTCCGGTCCGTCGCATCTCCCGTGAGGCCATCACGCAGATTCTCGACCACCGTTGGCCGACCGTGAACGGTTACGATGGATGAAGGTTGAGGTGTCTGCAATGACCGAAATCGAACGCGGAGGAGGCACACGCCGGTCGCTCTGGCGGTCGCTTCGAGAGGATCCGGCCTTTCGGGCGACGTTCATCGGGGTGTTCGTCATCCCCGCGGTGCTCATGCTCGCAACCGCCGGTTGGATCGTCGCGGCGATGGCGCGAAGCTGATCGAGGCCAGAAAATCGCAGGGCGCCATGAACCCTCCGATACGGTTCCGGGCTCTCACCGTGGACCTTCCGCACACGGTGGCCGGGCGCCACTGAAGGAGTTCGACCATGGTTCGGAACGAAGGATCGCTCGACCGCGTCATCCGCGTCGCCCTCGGCCTCGCGCTGCTCTCGCTCACGGTCATCGGGCCGAAGAGCCTCTTTGGGCTCCTGGGCCTCGTGCCCTTGCTCACCGGCGCCGCGGGCTTTTGCCCGATCTATCGCGTGCTGGGCCTTCGAACCTGCCCCGCGCCGACCTGAGCCGCAGCCGAAGATAATTCGCCTGCGAGCGCCGACGGCTTCGTGCTGGCGCTGCTGCGTCAGGTCGTGTTTGGTGCCTCCAGCGGGTGCAATGCGTGAGGTTCGAGGCGTCGCCGGCATGTGGGGCACCGTGGCAACCATGGCGCGAGGGGCGAGCGGCGCATCGCACGAGCGGCCGGATCGCCGGGCGCTCCTTGGGAAAAGGCCATGCATCATTCGGCGACGAGCACGGCGCATGCGCAGAGAGCCACGCTGATCAGGGTTCCGGGAAAGCGCCGCGTAGCCGTCAGGACCCTACCTTTCAAGGAAGCTGCTCACGCCCCCACCCCCGGCCCCGCCCCAGGGAGAGCTCTCCTTCCGCCCCGTGATCTCGGAGGGTTACACACCGAGGCATGAAGCCCTCCGCCGAGCTCCAGAAGGGCGCCCGCGGCGCCTCCAGCATCCACCGCCACTTCGGGTCACTGCCTGATCCGCGCGTCGAGCGCGGACGTTCCCATCTCCTGCTCGACGTCGTGACCATCGCGATCTTGGCCGTGATCGGCGGTGCGAAGGGTTGGGACGACATGGAGGTGTACGCCCGCTCGCGCGAGGCCACGCTCCGCGAGTTCCTCGAACTGCCGGGCGGGCCGCCGAGCGACGACACCTTCCGCCGGGTGTTCATCCGGCTCAACGCGAAGGCGTTCCGAAACTGCTTCATCGCGTGGATGCGAGCGCTCGCCGGAACCGTTGATGGCATGCTCGTCGCGATCGACGGCAAGACCTTGCGACGATCGTTCGACTGCGCGTCCGGGCGCACGGCGCTGCATCTCGTGCACGCGTGGGCTGCGGAGAACAGGGTGCTGCTCGGCCAGGTCGCGACGTCCGAAAAGTCGAACGAGATCACGGCGATTCCAGAGTTGCTCGATCTGCTCGAACTGAAGGGCGCCGTCGTCACCATCGACGCGATGGGGTGTCAGCGGAAGATCGTGGAGAAGATCGTGGAGAAGGGCGCCGACTACGCGATCGCGCTGAAGGGAAATCAGGAGAAGCTCCACGACGAGGTCGCCGGGTACCTCGACGCGGCGATCGCCGACGGCGGCGCGCGGGTTCACGAGACCCGCGACGAGGGGCACGGACGCGTCGAAGTGCGGCGGCTCTACAGCGTGTCGAACGTGGACTGGCTCACGGCCATCGACGCCTGGCCGGGCCTGCGAAGCCTCGTCTGCGTCGAGCGCGAACGCACAGAGGACGGGAAGACGAGCGTCGAGAGGGTCCACTACATCACGAGCATTCCCGCCCATCACGTTCGACGCCTGGCCCGCATCATCCGCGGGCACTGGAGCGTGGAGAACGCCCTGCACTGGAGTCTCGACGTCTCGTTCGACGAGGACGCGTGCCGGATACGATCCGGCGACGGGCCGGAGAA
>CAIMWA010000443.1 GCA_903845045.1 uncultured delta proteobacterium
CGGAGCTCGACGCAGCGCCCGCGCGATCGGGCTTGCCGCTCGGCAGCACCGGCAGCGACGCCACGCGCGCCATGAGCCGCGGACGCTTGAAGCCCGCGACGTGGGCACGCAGATGGTCCAGCACCGACGCGCGCCAGGCGGACTCGTCGTCGACGGCGCCGCGCGCAACGAGCAGCGCCGCCACGCGCTGACCCCACACGGCATCGGGGACCCCGAAGACCAGGGCCTGTTGCACCGCGGGGTGCGCCTCGAGGCAGTGCTCGACCTCGGCGGGGTAGACGTTCTCTCCGCCGGTCACCACGAGGTCCGTGCGCCTCGCGAGCACGCGAAGGGCGCCGGCCTCGTCGAGCACGCCGGTGTCGCCGGTGTCGAAGTACGACGACGATGCGAGCGGCGTGTGCCCGAGGTAGCCGTCCATGCGCATGGGACCGCGCACGACGATGGAGCCCGCTTCGCCCGGCGCGCAGTCGGTGCCGTCGACGCGCAGCACGCGAAGCTCCACCCCCGGCAGCGCCCGCCCCGCGCCTCGCGGCGCACCGACGACCTTCGCGCCCACGGGCTCCGTCGCGACCTGCGAGCACATCTCCGTGAGCCCGTAGGTCGCCACCGCCGGAACGCCGCGGGCAGCGCACGCGTCGAGGAGGTCCGGCGGGCAGGCGGCGCCGCCTACGAGCACGACGCGCAGCGACGAGAGCACGTTCGCGTCGTCGGCCTCGAGCAGCGCGCGGAGCATCGTGGGCACGACGCTCAACAAGGTCCCGCCGTCGCGCACGGCGGCGAGCGTGGCCCCGACGTCGAAGCGCGGGAGCAGCGTCACCGGCCGCCGCGCCAGAAAGCACCGCGTGAGCATCGAGAGCCCGCCGACGTGGGCGAGGGGGAGCGGCGCGATCCATCGATCCGCGGGGGTCCACCCGAGGTGCGCGGCGCTCGCGGCGGCGCTGGCCACGAAGGCACCGTGCGAGAGCACCGCAGCCTTCGGCGTGCCCGAAGTGCCGCTGGTGAACAGCAGCGCGAAGGCATCGCCGGACGACGGCGTCGCCTCGGTGCTTCGCGACGCGCCACGGCCCTCGGCACGCAGTGCGTCGACGGCGTCATCGTCGAGCACGCAGCGCACGCCGGCCCGCTCCGCCAGCGCCGACGCCTCGCCGGCCGTGAGCCGCGGGTGCAACGCGACGACGGCGATGCCCCGGCGCGCGAGGGCGAAGACCGCGGCGGCGGTGCCGAGGCGCGTCGTCGCATGGAGCCCGACGCGATCTCCCGGACCAAGCTGGCGCAGAGCGAGCGCGGCGGCGAGGTCTTCGGCAGCGTCGTCGAGGTCGGCGAAGGTCCAGACGACGCCGTCGCAGCGCAGCGCCTCGTCGCCGGAGCGGTGCCGCGTGGCGAGCGCCGACGTCACGCTACTGGCCGAAGCCCCCGAGCGTGCGCCGGAGCTGGCCCGCGGGCATGAAGCTGCGTCCGTCGACGGTGAACGCCGCGCTGTCGTCGTTGCGCACGAGGATCACCGCGCGCTGCGACGGGTCCGCGGTGCCGAGCTCGCCCCCGACGGCGAGCACCACCGCCGACGCACCGCTGCCGCCCGGGGCCCAGCCGCCGACGCCGTGCAACGTTGCTGGTGTCAGCGAGCGCGGGAGGAACGACACGCTCCCGTTGGTGTGCATCGTCTGCCCGGCGCCGCCCACGATGAAGACGTTGTTCGGATCGGCCACCCAGACGCCGTTCCAGCCTCCGGCAGACGGCACCAGCGCAGGGTTCCACACGAGGCCGGCGTCGCCGCCCGGGGCGTAGCCACGGAGCACGATGCCGTTGTTCACGCCGCCGACGGCCCAGCAATCGCTCGCACCGCAGCTCACGGTGAAGAGCCGCGAGTCCGTGGTTCCGAGGTTCGTCGGCAGCACCGTCGTCGCCGCGTCGGTGACGGTGAACGACATGCCGCCCTCGCCCACGACCACGAGCTCGCTCCCGGCGTGCACGTCGATCTTGTAGAGGTTGAGCGCGCGCGCCGCGGCCGGGACGTCCAGCCGGCTGAACGTGCGGCCGTCCCAGCGCACCAGCACGCCCTTCGGTCCGTCGGGGCGCGCCGAGCCGCCCACGAACCACGTCGCGCCGCGCCACTGCACGAAGCCCCAGTACGTCGGGTCGCCCTCGGCGAAGCTCAGCCCCGTCGGCACGACGTCGCACGCGCCGCCCTCGCGCAGCCGCACGATGCGCCCGCCCTCGCCGGCCGCCATCGGAGCGCCGTCCACCGGCGCCGTCCACCAGAGCACGGAGCTCGCCGTGCACGCCGTGTGGAACGCTCCGCGGCCCGTGTAGACCAGCATGCGCCCCGCGGGCTCGGCGCCGAGGCGCGACGCGTCGACGCCGACGTAGCCCCCGGCGAGGTACGCGCGCCCCGCCGCCGCGTCGCCGTACACCGAGAGCAGCGCGCCGCCCGGCAGGCCGTTCACCGCGACGCGAAAGATGTCCGGCGCGGTGTCCGGCGTCGGGGCAGGACCGCACGCGTCGAGCGAGGCCGAGGCCGCGCCCGCGAACAGCGCCGCGGCGACGAGGGAGCGAGGCGTCATGGTCGGGCGATCTCCGCGCGGAGGAACGCGATGCGCTCGCGCAGCGGCACGATGAAGTCGAAGCTCAGCGTGCGCGTCTGGCCCTGCATCGCACGGGTGGCGTGCCACTTCGAGAGCGCGAGCCGCGCCGCCGTCGCGATGAGCTCGCCGCGCAGCTTGCCCCGCGGACCGCGCCGCGCGCGAAACTGCCCGAACGCCGAGCCCACGAGGTCGTACTCCTCGCGGGAGAGCGTGCCGATGGCCACCTCGTCCTGCAGGTACTCGCGGAGGATGCGCCCGCGCCGGAGCACCAGCGCGAACACCATCACCAGGAACGCCACGACGAAGAGCAGCCAGAGCGGCAGCAGCAGCAGCGTGAGGGGCACGTGCATGGCCTCGGACAACACCGCAGTCCCGTTCCACACGCCGTGCAGGAGGACCGCGCCGAAGTAGCCGGCCACGGGCCAGAGCCAACGCCCCGCGGCGCTCGTGCTCTCTCGCGAGAGGCCGTAGCCGATGCCCGTCATCGACGTGAAGAGCGGGTGCGCCCAGGGGCTCACGATGCCGCGCAGCACGAACACGCTGGTGAGCGCCGCGTCGCCCTGCACGCCGGCGCGGGCGTAGTACACGACGTTCTCCACCGCCGCGAAGCCGAGGGCCGCGAACGTGCCGTAGATGATCCCGTCGACGACGCCGTCGAACTCGCGGCGCCAGAAGAAGAAGATCCCGAGCAGCGCCAGCGATTTGAAGAACTCCTCGACGAACGGAGCGCTCACCGAAGCCCCGACGGACTCTCCGAAGAGCGCGCTCACCACGGTGTTCACCGGCGCCGAGAAGCCGCACGCGGCGAAGGCGCCCCAGGTGAACGCGAGCATCAGCGCCCACCAGGGCTCCGGGTCGTAGCGGTCGAGCAGCCGCGGCACCGTCATGTAGACGACCACCGCGGGGAACGCGAGCGCCGCCGCGGTGCCCATGGCCGCGTAGTGTCCCGCCGGGTCGTCGGCGAACAGCGGCGGCACGAGGAACATCAGGTGCAGCAGCGCGCCGCCTGCGACGGTGCCGAGGACGTACAGTACGAGGCCCGCGACGCGGCGCCCACGCTCGGGATCCCTGGCTGCGAGCGGCTGCACGGCGTGACCATAGCGCAGCGCCGGGGCGGTGCGTCCAGCGCCGTCAGCGGAGGTCGATGGAGATCTCGCCGCCGGCCCCGACCTGGGCCTGCGTGAGCATCGGGTGCGCGAGCGCGGCGCCGCCCCAGCGGATCGAAGCGGCGTCGTAGGCCCCGGTGCCGCCGGCCGGCGCGGTGACGTGGAGCGTAGCGCCCCCCGCGAGGGCGAGCGTGGCCTCGGTGACCGACGGCGCCGCGAGAAGCCACGTGTCGGTGCCGGCGAGGGGGTACATCCCGAGCGACGCGAAGACGTACCAGGCGCTCATGGTGCCCGCGTCGTCGTTGCCGGGCAGCCCGCCAGGACCGAGGCCGAAGCGGTGCGTGCGCACGAAGTCGACGTAGCGCGAGGTCGTCCCGAAGGCGTCGAAGGCCGACGGGATCCACGGCGCGTGGATGTCGGGCTCGTTGCCCTGCCAGTACCAAGGCTCCGGGAGCACCGGCGTGCGCGGCACCGCGAGGGTGTGCTGCATCATCTCGTCGAGGCGCGCGAGGAGCGCGTCACGCCCGCCGAGCAGCGTCGCGAGGCCCGGGAGGTCGTGCGGGGCCAGCCAGAGGTAGTGCCACGCGTCGCCCTCGGCGTAGACCGGGTCGAAGAAGTCGGGACGCACCAGCGGGACGAAGGTCCCGTCGCGGCGGCGCCCCACGAGGAAGCGCTGCGCGGGATCATACAGGTTCCGGTAATACTCGGACCGGGCGGTGAAGACCGCCGCGTCGTCGGCGTGCCCGAGGGCTGCGCCCCAGCGGCCCAGCGCTCCGTCGGTGTAGGCGTACTCGAGGGTCTGCGCCGCGCTCTTCTCGCCGCCGTCGGCGGGCACCCAGTGCAGCGCCATGTAGTCGTCGAGGCGCTCGCGCCGCGAGGGTGATCCGAGGGCGGCGCTGCGCGCGATGCGCCACGCGGCCTCGGCGTCGAAGTCGCGCACGCCGCGGAGCCACGAGTCGGCGACCATGAGCGCACCGCAGTCGCCCAGCATGCCGCCGGTCTCGCCGGTGCCGAGGGGCCAGCGCGGAAAGAACCCGAGCGCCTGCGCCATCGCAACCGCCGACCGCACGAAGTCGCGCTGGTAGTCGGGATACACGAGCGACAGCCACGGGTGCTCGGTGCGGAACGTGTCCCAGAGCGAGAGGTCCGAGTAGTAGCGCCAGCCGTCGGCCTGATGCACCTGCCCGTCGACGCCGCGGTAGCTCCCGTCGGTGTCCGACAGCAGCGTGGGCATGAGCAGCGTGTGGTAGACGGCGGTGTAGAA
>CAIMWA010000444.1 GCA_903845045.1 uncultured delta proteobacterium
ACAGGTCTCATCCGGTGGACGCGATGGTGCTGCAGCCCGCCTGCGGGCTTCACCCTGCCTGCCACGTGCTTCAGCGCGTGGCGAAGGCGATCGCGAGCCGAATCGAAGCTCAGGTGGAGCCGCCGCCGGATCGCCGCCAGCCGCTGCGGGGCGGGAGCGGACGACGGGGGGGCTCTTCGGCGCGCATCGCGCGCAGCGTCGGGTCGAGGCGATCGGGGCTGCCGGTGCGCTCCTGGAACGTGCGCGCCGCGGGCCCGAGGATCTCGACGCGGGTCTCGCGGTCCATCACGCGGATGACGCCGATGTCCTCCTTCTGGAGGCCGCCCCAGCGGCAGAGCACCGGGATGAGCCAGCGCGGATCGGCGCGCTTCTCGCGGCCCACGTTGAGCACGAACCACGTGCCGGGCTCGGACTGCAGGCGACCCATGGGCGGACGACGATCGCCGACGGGGCCGCGATCCATGCCCGGGCCGCGCTCGAACACCGGTCCACGGTCGATGGCCGTGGGGCGATCGAAGGAGGGGCCGCGGTCGCCGCCGGGAGCCCGGTCGTGCGAAGGGCCTCGGTCGAAGGACGGTCCACGGTCGCCGCCAGGTCCGCGGTCGTACGAAGGTCCGCGGTCGTACGAAGGTCCACGGTCGCCGCCGGGGCCGCGGGGGCGGGGCTCCCAGCGCGTCGGCGCGCGCTCGTTCAACGCCGGCGCGGCGAAGGCCTTCTGGGCGATGTTGCGGGTCGTCGGCAGGTCCTCGGGCTCGGGGAACTCGCCGCGGGAGTGGGCGACGAGGGCCGCGACGAGGTCCTCGGCGGAGGCCTTCTCGAGGAGCCGGCGAGCGACGCCGCGGTCCTCGTCCGTGGGCGTGACGTCGGCGGCGCCGAGCTTGGCGACGAGGCGGTCGTCGTCGAGGGCGCGGATCGCCTCGGCGGTCGGCACCGGCTCCCAGATCGCGTTGCCGATGTTCGCGTTGCGCAGCATGCGCGCGAGGTTCTGGCGGCGGTCCGGCGACACGAGGAGCACCGCGGTGCCCTTGCGCCCGGCGCGGCCGGTGCGACCACTGCGGTGTTGCAGCGTCTGGGCGTCGCGCGGCGGGTCCGCGTGGATCACCAGCGACACGTCGGGGAGATCGAGGCCGCGGGCCGCCACGTCGGTGGCCACGAGCACCTTCGCGTGGCCGTCGCGGAGCATCTGCAGCGCCCGCGCGCGCTCGGGCTGCGTCAGCTCGCCGCTGAGCCCCACGCAGCGAAACCCGCGCTCGCGCAGCGTCGCCTGCATGCGCGACACCTCCTCGCGCATGGCGCAGAACACGATGGCGCCGCTGGCCTCGTGGGCGCGCAGCACGTTCACCACGGCGTGCTCGCGCTCGCGGAACGCCACGAGGTTCACGACGTACTTGATGTCGCGGTGCGCCTCGCGGGGCGGCGTCGCGGCGACGCGGGCGGGGTCGTGGAGCCACTTCTGCGCGAGGTCCACGACCTCCTTCGGGAGCGTCGCGGAGAACCACAGCGAGCGGTGCTCCTTCGGCGCCGCCGCGAGCACGCGGTCGAGCTCCTCGCGGAAGCCCATGTCGAGCATCTCGTCAGCCTCGTCGAGCACCATCGCCTGCATGGCGTCGAGGACCAGCGACCCGCGCTCGAGGTGGTCGACGACGCGGCCCGGCGTGCCCACGGCGAAGTGCACGCCCTCGGAGAGCGCGCGGAGCTGGTGCCCCACGGGCGCGCCGCCGACGAGGGCGACGCTGCGAAGTCCCGCGCCGGCGTAGAGCCATGCGAGCTCCTGCTGCACCTGGAGGGCGAGCTCGCGGGTGGGCGCCAGGACCAGCACCTTGGCCGTGGTCGCACGGCCGAGGGTCAGGGCCTCGCCGAGCACCGTGTGCGCGAGCGCGAGGCCGAACGCCACGGTCTTGCCCGACCCCGTCTCCGCCGATACGAGGCGGTCGCGCCCCGCCAGCGCTGCGTCGAGGACCGCGGCCTGGACCGGCGTCGGCGTCGTGTACTGACGCGCCTCGAGCGTCGGGAGGAGCGCAGGGTGGGCGGCGAGTTCGGCAAAGTTCATGGTTCGGGCGCAGCCGCTAACACTTCCCGGGGGAAACATCCAACCCCACCGTCCCCGACGCGCGGGTCGATGAAGACGGCTTCGTCGCGCCGCGTAGCATCAGCGAGCCCCGGGGCGTGCGTTGGACGGTCCGTAGAGAACCCGTTACCGTCGCGCGCCGTGATGTCCGGGGACACACCGCACCCCGCACCCATTTTGCTGGAGGAATCATGAACGTTCGAACGAAGCACGCAGCCCTCGC
>CAIMWA010000445.1 GCA_903845045.1 uncultured delta proteobacterium
CCACGTAGCCGTGCGGCACGCTGCTGTACTGCCCGAGGGCCGTGCGCACCGAGAGGCGATCGTGCGCGCGCCAGAGCGCCGACACGCGGGTATCGACGGTCCACGCCGACGCGCGCGAGAAGTGGTCGGCGCGCACGCCGAGGACGACGCGGCCCACGCGCGCACGCTCCAGCTCGAGCTCGAGGTGCGCGGCGGGGTTGAAGAACGGGAGCGTCCCGCCGTAGCGAGCGAGGCCCGTGGCGCCCGTCGGGTCGGTGATGCCGTCGGGGCTCAGCGGCGGGGCTGCGAGGGAGGCGCGGGTCTCGCCGAGCTGCGCGTCGACGCCTGCAAACAGCCGCGCCCATGGAGCCAGCGAGGCCTCGAGCTCGTCGCGCACCGACACCACGCGCGTCGCGAAGACATAGCGGATCAGGCTGCCCGCCGTGGTGTCCGCCGACTGCCCCGACGCCGACACCGAGAGGCTGTGCCGCACGCCCGCCGACACCCGACGCCGCCACGACGCCTGCACCCCCGCGAAGGACGCCGACGACCCCGATGCGCCCCGAAGGTTCGGGTCATTGGCGTCGGGCGCGGCGAGGTTCAGCGCGAGCGAGTCGTCACTGCCCGCGACCACGACGCGCACGTGATCGCGCGGGCCGGGGTCGGCGTCATACACCGCCTGGTAATCCAAATAGCGCGGGAGCTGCGTGAACGACGCTCCGCTCTCGACGAGGCCGAGCCATGCGTCGACGTAGCTTCGGCGCACGCCGATGGCGAGCGCGCCGTGCGACCCCACGGGCACCGACGCGTACGCCCCCGCGTCGACGAGATCGACGTCGGCGCTGGCGTGGACGCCGTCGCGCGCCGGGCTCCGGAGGGTCACGTTGACGACGCCGCCCGAGGCTCGGCCCCAGCGCGCCGAGAAGTTCGAGGGCATCACCTCGATGCGGTCGACGAGGTCCGTCGCGACGGTGGTGGCGAGGCCGTAGAAATGAAACGGGAGCCCGAAGGGCTGCGACTCCAGCGTCACCAGCGAGTCCGACGGATCGGCCGCGCGGAGGATGAAGGCGCCGAGGCCGAACGGCGGGCGCCCGACGCCGGGGAGGTTCTGCACCGCGAGGAGCGCGTCGCCACGGGTGCCGGGCATCCGCTGCATCTCCTCGGTGTCGAGCTCGCGCCGCGTGGCCTCGCGGCTCCGCGCACGCCCGCGGACCGTCGCCTCGGAGGGCTCGTCGTTGCCCGGCGTGTGGTCCTGCGCCGACGCCACGCCCGTCCGCGCGAGCGCCGCCGCGAGCACCCCCGCGAGCCGTCGCCGGGTCACGGCCCGCGCGCCGAGAGTTCCGCCGCTCCAGCGGGGTCCACGCGCCACCAACGGCCTCTGGCGACGAGGATCCAGACCAGCCCGCCGGCGACACGCAGCACCGGGGCGAAGCCGCGCGACTCCTCCACGAGTACGCGCTGCGTCGAGCCTCCGTCGGGCGAGATCACGACGGCGCCGCGCGCGCCGATCCACACCACGACGTCGTCGAGCACGGCCACGTCGACGAGGTCGTCGCCGGTGTCGCGACGCAGCCGCCACGACGCGCCGTTGTCGCCGGTGGTCCAGACGCAGCCGTCCGTTCCGACCGCGGCGCCGCGCCCCGTCGCAGGATCGAAGGCCATCGCGCGCGCGGCCTGGCTGCCGTCCCAGGCGGCTTCCCGCCACGATGCGCCGCGATCGTCGGTGAAGAGCATCGCCGCCGACGTCGCGGCGAAGATGCGGCCGGCCGCGCCCGCCCCGTACATCTCCACCAGCGGGCCGGGCGGCGGCGCGAAGCCCTCCGCACGCCACGCCGGGCACGGCAGCCGACGTGCACACCAAACGGTCACGCGGTGGGCGATGGCGCCACCACCGAGCACGAGGTCCACCGGCGTCGTGCCCCACGGCACCGCGGCCGCCGCCGACGAGGCACACACGAGCGCGAAGAAGGCGGGGAGCACCGCGCGTCGCATGGCCGGAGCGTACGCCGGTGCCTGCGCGCCGGGCCAGTCCGCGGCTCAGGGAGCGTTCAGGGTCTTGCCCGCGTCGGGAGCGAGATCGGGCACTGCGACGTCGGGCATCGTCAGCGCCGGAAATGCCGGCGCCGCGGCCACCACCACCGCAGCATCGACGACGCTGCGCGATGTCGCCGCACCGCCGGCATCGCTGGACCCCTGCGACGACTGAAGCAGCGCCGCCAGCGCCAGCGCCAGAAGGACCACCGCCGCCTGCTCCTCGGCCATCCACCAGCGCGGGCGCGCCGCCGGGGCAATGCCGGCCGGAACCGCCGGGGCCCCGAACTGCGTGCGAACCATGGGCACTCCTGGCGTTCCTTGCAGCGGCTGCGTCGGGGCGGGAGGAACGGTGGACCGTGACGGAACGGTGCGCGCTCCCATGGGCTCGAGCACCGCGGCGAAGGAGGTGCGCAGCGCGGCCCCGAGCGAGGCTCCGTCAGCGAAGCGCAGCGCGGGATCGCGCGCGACACACATCTGGAACCACCCATCGAGCGCCGCAGGGAAGTCGCCGCCGACGCCGAGCTCCCGCGCCCGCACCGAAGCCGGCGGGAGCTCCACGCGCACGAGCTCGTCGTAGAGCATCGCCATGTCGAGCTCGTGGCCACGGGCGCCGCGCCAGTAGTACCGCCCGGTCAGCAGACGGAACGCGATGAGCCCGACGGCCCATACGTCCGCTGCGGGCGTGAGCTCCGCGGTCGCGTTCTGCTCCGGGGCCATCCACAGCGGCGTGCCGATGGCGGTCGTCACGTTCTGCGCCGAGCGAGGCTGCGCCAGCATCTTCGCGATGCCGAAGTCGAGCACCTTCACCCGCGGAGGAGCCGACTCGGCGCCGACGAGGAACAGGTTCTCGGGCTTCAGGTCGCGGTGCACGATGCCGCGCGCGTGGGCCGCCGCGAGGGCATCACAGAGCTGCCCGAGGATGGCGTAGGCCTCCGACGGAGCCAGGCCGCGCCCGCGTCCCACCCGCGCCAGCCGCGCGGCCACGGTCTCGCCCTCGAGCAGCTCCATCACGAGGTACGGGATGCCTCTCTCGACGTCGATGCCCGCGTCGAAGACCTCGACGATGTGCGGGCTGGCGATCATCGCGCCGAGCTTCGCCTCCTGGATGAATCGCTCGCGGATGCGGGCGTCGGCGACGTAGTGCGAGTGCATGACCTTCAAGGCCACGCGACGTCCCGTGCCCTCGTGGAGGGCGACGTAGACCGCGCCCATGCCGCCTTGGGAGAGCTTGCGCTCGACCCGGTAGCGCTCCGCGACGAGGTCCCCCGCGGCGAGCTGCTGCGCGGGCGCGCTCACAGGACGAGTTCGAGCGAGATCGGGCAATGGTCGCTGCCGCGCTGCTCCGGATGGATCCGCGCGTCGCCGACGTTCGGCACGAGGCCCTCGCTCACGAGGAAGATGTCGATGCGCCAGCCCACGTTCTTCACTCGCGCTGCGCCGCGCGCCGTCCACCACGTGTACAGCCCGGCCTCGCCGGGATGGCGCTCGCGGAATACGTCGCGCAGTCCGGCGTCGAGGTAGCCGCGAAAGTCCTCGCGCTCGGCGTCGGTGAAGCCCGCGGTGGTGCGGTTCGCCTTGGGGTGCGCGAGGTCGATCTCCTCCGGCGCGACGTTGAGGTCGCCGGTCACCACGAGCTTCTCGCCGCGGGCGTGGCGCTCGCGCACGATGCGAGCGACGTCCTGCGCGAACGCGCGCTTGTACGGGAGCCGCACGAGCTCCGACGAGGCGTTCGGGAAGTACCCCGCGAGAAACGTGAACCCCGCGCTCTCGCTGACGACGAGGCGCCCCTCGATGTCGTAGGCGTCGATGCCGACGCCCTTGGTGTGCGTGAAGCCGAGGCCCTGGCGGCTCAGCGTCGCGGACCCCGAGTAGCCCTTCTTCGACTTCGCGGGGAACCAGCACACGTCATGGCGACGCGTGAGCTCGTTGCGCACGTCGAAGTCGAGCTCCTCCCACTCCGCGCGCACTTCCTGCAGCGAGAGGAGGTCGGGCTGCGTGGCGTCGAACCAGTCGAGGAACCCGTTCTTCAACGCCGCGCGGAACCCGTTCACGTTCCAGCTCACGATCTTCATGGCGGGCGACGATAGCGGTACGCTGCCGCACCGTGAAGATCACTGGCATCGGCGCAGGCCCGGCGGCGTTGTACTTCGGCATCCTGGCGAAGCTTCGACACCCCGGTTGGGACATCACCCTCTACGAGCGCAACGCCCTCGGCGACACCTTCGGCTGGGGCGTGGTGTTCTCCGACGAGACGCTCTCGCACCTGCTCGAGGCCGACGAGAGCACGCATGCGGAGATCACGCGCACCTTCGCGCATTGGCAGTCCATCGACGTGCACTTTCGCGGGCAGCGCTTTCGCTCCTCCGGGCACGGCTTCTCGGGCATCGCGCGGCGGCGGCTGCTGGAGATCCTCGAGGCGCGGGCGGTGGAGCTCGGCGTACGCGTGGAGCACGGCGTCGACGTGACGGACCCGCAGCGGATCCGTGCGCTCGCCGGCGACTGCGACCTTCTGCTCGCCGCCGATGGGCTCCGCTCGGCGGTGCGCGGCGTGTGGCGCGAACACTTCGAGCCGTCCCTCGACGTGCGCAAGTGCCGGTACATCTGGCTCGGCGCGCCCAAGGTGTTCGACGCCTTCACCTTCGTCTTCGCGGAGAACGCGCACGGGCTCTTTCACGCGCACGCGTACCGCTTCGACGAGCGAAACAGCACGTTCATCGTCGAGTGCGACGAGGAGACGTTCCAGCGCTCGGGGCTCGCCGACGCCACCGTCGAGGCCTCCATCGCTTACCTCGAGGACCTCTTCGCGTCGTGGCTCGGCGGCGCGCCGCTGCAGGCGAACCGCTCGCAGTGGATCCAGTTCGTGACGGTGCGCAACGCCCGCTGGCATCACGAGAACGTCGTGCTCCTCGGCGACGCGGCGCACACCGCGCACTTCTCCATCGGCTCCGGGACCAAGCTCGCCCTCGAGGACTCCATCGCGCTGGTCGATGCGTTCGACCGCGGGCGCACCGTTCCCGAGGCCCTCGCCGTCTACGACCGCGCGCGGCGCAACCTCGTCGAGCGCACGCAGAAGGCCGCGCAGGACTCGCTGACGTGGTTCGAGCACGCGAAGCGCTACACCGTGCTTCCCCCGTGGCAGTTCGCGTTCAGCCTGCTGACGCGGTCGAAGCGGATCACCTTCGAGAACCTCGGGCTTCGCGACCCGGCGTTCGCCGAGGGCGTGGCGCGTGCGTTCGCGACGTCGGCCGGGGTCGAGTTGCAGTCCGGCGCCCTCGCTCCGCCGCCGATGTTCACGCCGTTCACGCTCCGCGGGCTCACCCTTCCGAACCGCGTCGTCGTGTCGCCGATGTGCATGTACTCGTCGGAGGACGGCCTCGTCACCGATTTTCACCTCGTGCACTACGGCGCGCGCGCGCAGGGCGGGGCGGGCCTGGTGATGGCCGAGTCCACCGGCGTCTCGCCGCAGGGACGCATCACCCCGGGCTGCGCGGGGCTCTGGAACGACGCCCACGAAGCGGCGTGGAAGCGCGTCGTGGATTTCGTGCATCGCGAGTCCGCGTCGCGCATCGGGATGCAGCTTGGTCACGCGGGCCGCAAGGGTGCGGCGAAGCGCATGTGGGAGGGCCTCGACGAGCCGCTCGCCGAGGGTGCCTGGCCGCTCCTGGCGCCGAGCGCGCTGCCGTACCACCCGTACAGCCAGGTGCCGAAGGAGATGGATCGCGCCGACATGGACCGCGTGCTCGCGGAGTACGTCGGAGCCGCCCGTCGTGCGCTCGCTGCGGGCTTCGACCTGCTCGAGGTCCACATGGCGCACGGCTACCTGCTCTCGAGCTTCCTCTCGCCGTTGACCAACCGGCGCACCGACGGCTTCGGCGGCAGCATCGAGGCCCGCGCGCGGTTTCCGCTCGAGGTTTTCCGCGCGCTGCGCGCGTTGTGGCCCGAAGAGAAGCCGATGTCGGTGCGCGTCTCGGCGACGGACTGGCACCCCGACGGCATCACCGACGACGACGTCCGCGCCTTCGCGGGCATGCTCAAGGACGCCGGCTGCGACCTCATCGACGTGTCGACGGGCCAGACCGTTCCCGACGCGAAGCCCGTCTTCGGCCGGATGTTCCAGACGCCCTGGGCCGACCTCCTCCGCAACGAGGTGGGCATCGCGACGATGGCCGTGGGGAACATCCAGTCCGCGGACCAGATGAACAGCATCCTCGCCTCCGGTCGGGCGGACCTCTGCGCGCTCGGACGCATGCACCTCGGCGATCCGTCGTGGACGCTGCGCGCGGCGGCGCAGCAGGGCTGGTCGGCGCAGCGCTGGCCGGTGCAGTACGAGGCAGGCCGCGCCGCGCTCGCCGCCCCCGGCCGCGCCGTCAGTTGAAGATGCGACCGGCGGCGAACGGGTTGAGGCGGAACTCCATCAGCCCGTTCGTGCCGGAGTCGACGACGAAGATCCGATCGATGCCCGCCGGGTGGCGCACCGCGCTCGGGAGCGTTCCCACGGCGGTGCGGAAGTAGTCGTAGGCGTTCGCGATGGCGAAGGACATCAGCGTGTCGCGGTCCACCGGCGCGGCGACGACCCGCGACGAGCGCAGCGCCAGCGCCGGGTAGATCTGGGTGCAGAAGTAGGCGTTCGCGAACATCGGGGCGTCGGCCCGGTGCGCCGCTCCGTCGCTGCCCACGGTGCCGGTGCAGGCGCGCGCCGCCGGGCAGACCAGCGACGTGAGCGTCGGCGCGAGGCTGGCGTCGACGAGGCAGCGCTGCGCCCACCCGACGACCTCGGCCTGCGCCACGGGGTCGACCTCGCACTCGAGATCGGCCCCCGGACGCACGTCGTGGACGAAGCCCGAAACGCCGCCGATGGCCACCCACTGCTGGCCCGCTCGTACCTGGAAGTGCACCGCCTGCGGAAAGCATCGCCCCACGAGGCCGACGTCGCCGACCTCCGCGGAGACATCGACGAGCACGTGGTCCTCGAACGCGCGACGCACGGCGAAATCACGGTTGAGCGGCGCCGTGCCGGAGCCGAAGACGCGCGAGCAGAGGTCCGCGTCCGCGGCGAGCGGCGTCGGGTCGCTGACGATGGAGAGCACGTCGTGCGCAACGCCATCGCGCGCCAAGGCGCCGCGGGTGCAGAACAGCGCCCCCGGAGCGTCCACGCGGAGCCCGCCGGACGCATCGGCGGTGATCGCGCCGCCGTACTGGTCGAGCCCGGGGAGAAGCCCCTCGAAGGTGAAGGTCCAGGTCTCGTTGCGCGAGGTGAACGGGTCCGTCGGGCCGTACACCGGCGCGCCCGCACTCACGCCGATCTGACGCTGCGGCAGGTGGACACCGAAGCTGTTCGTCGCGGTGCACGTCGTCGATCCAGACTGCGCGCGCGAGTCACCGCACGCGAAGGTCGGAGCGCTCGCCCCTTCGAGCGTTTGGCCGTGCGCCGCGCCCTGGATCACCGCCGACACCACCGGAGGCGCGCTGAGCGCCGGCGCCGTGGCCAGCGTCGTCGAAGCCCGCGGCGCGTGGCGCACGAACCGATACGCTCCGTTCAGCGTGCTCCCCGCAGCGCGGCGGCACTGCGCCTCCCACGCATCGACGTTGTAGTCGTCGAGGTCGAGGATCGCGAGCTGGCCGGTGCGCAGCACCACGCCCATGAACACCCCGCTGAAGACGCTCTGGTCCACGGGCGTATAGCCGGCGGAGCACGTCGTCTCGTCGACGGTCCCCGACTCCGCAACGGGCTGCGCCGCCGGGTCGTAGAGCGTCGTGTTGATCGCGACCAACGCCGTGGCAGGCGACACGAGCGCGACGCGGTCCGCGCGCAGCGACGGTTGGATGCGCGAGCCGCGGAGGTTCGGCTGCGGGAGCTGGTTCGGAAGTACCCTGGCCCCGCGCCCGATGTCCCACGCGACCACCGCGCCGTCGTCGGCCGACGTGAGGAAGAGGTAGCGCGTCGCGGCGCAGTGGTCGGGGTCCGTCGCCACGTCGCACCCGTACCGGCGTGCGCGAACGTTCCCCGAGACGGCGGCCGCGCGGTTGCGAACGCCCACCGCCAGCGGGGCGAGCTCCGTGCGGTTCGCCGGGTCGCTGACGTCGAGCACGTGCACCACCGGGTTCGCGTCGTCGGTGACGAACACGCGCGCTCCATCGGTATCGGCGACGACGGAGACGGGATGGGCCGGCACCGCGGTCCCGCCATCGGCGACGCCCGCATCGCCCGACGTGGTCCCGGCGCCCAACGCGACCACTGACGGCGCCGACGGGTTCGCCGGGTCCGTGACGTCGACGAAGGACACCGCGGACGCCGCGGGCAGCGTGGAGACGAGCCACACCCGCGCGCCCGACCGGAGCACGGTGACGTCGCGCGGGAGCCCACCGACGGGAATCTCGCGTCGATGCGCGACGAAGCCCGCGGCCGTGGGGTTGCTCCGCAGCGCCGACGCGTCGATGCGCACGACGCGGTCGAGGTTCGCGCTCGCGACGTAGATGTAGCCGCCACCCTCGACGATGTCCGACGTGATCGAGACCGGGAACGGGCCGACCGGCAGGAAGCTGAAGCCCGGGACCGCCGGGATGTTGTCGACGAGGGCCACGCCGGTCGTCGTCGCGAGGTCGACGACGCCGATCTCGCCACGGTCGAACTGCGGCACCACGGCGTGGAGATGGTAGGTCGTGTAGTCGACCTGAGGTGCGTCGCCCGCCGTTCCGGCGTCGGCGGGGCCGGAGCCCGCGACGGCGCTATTGTCCGTGTCGGACAGCCCGCACCGCGCCGCCGGGTGCGGAATCACCGTGCTCCCCACGATCTCGAGGCACACGAGCTCGACGTCGGACGCGCGAACGATGTTGTTGGTGTTCGTCACCGCCGGCGTGGTGCTGCACGCGGCGCCGGCGAGGAGCGCGAGAAACGCCGCGACGACGCGGAAGTGGTGCGATCGCAACGGGGGTTACTCCGGAAGCTGGGGCGCGAGCGTGAGCACGCGATGGAGATAGGTGCCAGGGTTCGCCGGATCGGCGGGCAGCCGCAGGTCGACGACCTCGACCGCGGCATCGAGGAAGTCGACGAGATAGAGGAACGGATGCCCCGCCGAGGGGTCGAGGATCGCCTGGTGCGGTCCGCGCCCGGTGAAGATCTCGCCGAGCACGCGGCCCTCGTCGGCATCGATCACCGTCACGACGCGGGCGTCGAAGGAGACCACGAGAAGCTGCGTGCGCCCGCCGACGGTGCGCACCACGAGGCGCGACGGACCGCCGGGCAGCGGGCGCGCGTCGGTGACGACGGCCGTGGTGGGGTTCGCCGCATCGAGCGAGAGCGTCAGCAGGGCCTCGGGAAGGCGCGAGACGATGTACGCGCGCCGCTTCGCAGGATCGGGATCGAGCACGATGGCGCGGCTGTCGGCGCCGGTGTTCAAGCCCGTCACCGTCACGCTCGACGACTGGTAGAGGAACGGCTGTCCGTCCCGCAGCGCCGTGCTGCCGGGGTACGCCTGGAAGAACGACAGGAACGGCACCGAGCGGCTCGTGACCACCCACGTCGAGCGTGCGCCGCTGCCCGTCGCGCGCGGGAGCAGGACTCCGTCGCTGAGCCCCGGCGAGAGGTTGCCGATGGCGCTGAGCAGCACCGGGGCGCCGCTGCCGCCCGTCGATGCCGGATCGCGGAGCAGCGACGCGCGAGGCTGCGTCGCGTTCGTGTTGGGATCGACGGTCGGGTCCGTGCTCTGGTGCGTGACGAAGATCCAGCCGCGCTCGGGGTCGAGCGAGAGCGACGACGGATCCGGAGCGAGGCGCGCGGCGATGGGGCTCTGCGAGGTGTCGGCGCCGGCTCGATGGGTGTCGCTGCACGTCGCGCCCGCTCCCTGCGCGCCGCAGTCGAGGCCGCCGGCGTCGTCGAGGTCGAACCAGGTGATCGAGCCGTCGCCGCGCACCGCGACGTAGAGCCGCGTGCGCGTGGGGTACTGCGCGACGGCGCTGTCGACGGCGTAGGGGCTGATGCGCCGCACCTGCGCGCTGCGGATGAAAGCTCGGCTCTCGCACACCCGGGCGCCCGCCTGATCCCGGTCCGCACTGCAACGCAGCGCCGGTCCGCCGGGGACCCCGGCGCAGGTCGTACGCGATGGATCCGCGATGGCGGCCCGCACGCACGCGAGGTCCACGGGCGCGACGGTGCCGCCGTTGTAGCGAAGGTCGAAGTCGGCGCTCGTGACGTAGAGCCAGTTGCCCGACGGCGATGCCGCCAGCGAGACCGGGTAGAAGAACTGGTCGATGGGCGGCACGACCCCGGAGTTGTCCGGGCAGCCCGCGAGGCCCGCGACCAGGGCCATCAACGCCCCGCGCGCGATCGCGCTCCACCTTGAATCCGTTGGACGCCTGGACATCGGGGTGCGCACGCTAGTGGAGCAAACCCGCGAATTCAAGCCGCACGGACCGCGCGCGACGCGCAGTCGGCGGTCGTCAGTTCCACGGGTTGTGCAGACCGTCTTCGTGCACGGGCGTCGAAGGGGTCGTCGGGAGCGTCAGCGGGTGCCCGTGCACAGGTCCCACGACGTCGCGACGGCGACGGCGACGGTTGGCGTCCCGGTCGCCCGCGACCGGCGCATCCACCCGGGCGCGGGGCGCCGGCAGGACCTGCTGCGGCACCGTCGGAACGGTCGGTGTCGACGGTGGGCGCACCACCGCGGCGTCCACCGCGGGCGCCGGCATGGCCACGGGACGCGGCATCGATGGCGCCGCCGCGGCATCCGACGGGTGTACCTGCACCGCGAGCGGCGGCACATCGACCGTCGGCGCATCGGCCTTGTTGAGCAGCGCGAAGCCGCCAACCCCGAGGACCACTCCCGCCACGACGACGCCGACGCCGACGAGCCACACCCGACGGCGTCTCGAAGTGGGCCCCGGAGGTGGAGCGCGGGACACGCCAGCCACCGTGTCCATAGGACGCACCGACGGAGGCCCCATGGTGCGGGCCGGCAGCCTGCCCGAAATCGTCGCCCCCGGCCGCGTCGTCGCTCCCCACGCCCCGTCGCCCGCCGACGACGCAGAGGCTCCGTCGAGCGACGGAGCACCACCGAAGATCGGAGGGAGCGAGTCACGGTGGAACTGCACCGTGGCCATGTCGAGGTCGTCGAGGGCGAGCGACGACTGCCCGGCGCGGCATCGCTCGAGGTCGATGCGCACCTCGTCGAGGGACTGGTAGCGCGCGTCGCGCGTCTTCGCGAGGCACTTGAGGATCACCGCCTCGAAGGCCGGCGACATGCGCTCGCACTCCGGGTAGACCCGAGGCTGCACCGGCGTGTGATAGAGGTGCGCCGTCAGGATCCCCATGAGGTTGTCGGCGTCGAACGGCACCTTGCCCGTCGCCATCTCGTACATGAGCACGCCGAGGCCGTAGATGTCGGTCTTGTGATCGATGTCGCGGTCGCCGTTCGCCTGCTCCGGCGACATGTAGTGAGGCGTTCCGAACACTGATCCGGTGCGCGTGCGCGCGATCTTCGAGTTCTGCACCTTGGCGATGCCGAAATCGAGGATCTTCACGAAGTACGGCTCGCCGTCACGGCGGATGACGTGGAAGTTGTCGGGCTTGATGTCGCGGTGAACGATGCCCTTCGCGTGCGCCGCGCCGAGGCCGTCGCACACCTGCAGCGCGAGGTGGATGACGAACTCCTCGGACATCGGCTGCCGGCGGTCGCTTCCGGCGGGCTTCGGCATCTGAGCCAGGACGTCGCCGAGCGAGCGGCCCTCGAGGTACTCCATCACGAAGAAGCGCGACCCGTCGGGGAGCGAACCCCAGTCGTAGATCTCGACGATGTGCGGGTTGTTCACCGACGCCGCGGCGCGGGCCTCCTGCTCGAAGCGGACGACGAGGTCCTCCTCGTCGCTGTACTCCGCGCGGAGGACCTTCACCGCGTAGCGCTTGCCCGTCTCGGTGTCCGTCGCCCGGTACACGACGCCCATGCCGCCGTCGCCGAGCACGCCGTCGACCGCGTAGCGACCGAGGATCGTCGTGCCGATGAGGCGCTCACGCTCCGAGGCGATGACGAGCAGGTCGAGGACGGCGCCGTCGGCTTCGCACACCCGCGCGTTGCTCTCGAGATACCTCCGGCCGCATTTGGGACACTGACGCATCGCGAGAGATCGTTGCTGCCGAGGCCCGCGCCCCTGCGCGGCAGTAGAGCATGGTGCCCGCGGGCCCGCTAGAGGCCAACGGCGTTCCGAGCGCTCCGCGACGCTGCGACCGCGCGCAGGTGGCCGACGCCGGCTCAGCGCCTCGCAGCGCCGGTGATTCGACGCAGCGCCGCGGTCGCGCGCTGACGCAGCCCCGCCTCTGCGGCACCCGACGAAACCGCGCGGAGCGAACCCTCGGCCGCGGCGACGTCACCCGTCTCCGCCTGCATGAGGCCGAGAACATAGCGGAGCGTGAGGTCCGCGGGCGCAGCGTTGGACGCCGCCGACGCCTCGTGAAGGGCCGCCGTGCGGTCCCCCGCGGCCCAGAGCGCCTGCGCGAGCTCCCCGCGCACCGACGCGGCCACGCCGCCTTGCACCGCACGTCGCAGCGCCGCAACGGCTGCGGTCGTCTCGCCGAGTCGACGCAGCGCGGGCCCCGCCGACGAGAGCGTGGGCACATCCGCCGGCGCCCGTCGCACGGCCTCGCGAAGCATGCTCACGGCCTCGGTGCGCTCTGCGGGCGTCGCCGCTCGCGAGGGATCTGCGAGCAGCAGCCCGACGCTCAGCGGCGCCCGCGCGTCGGCCTGCAGCCGCCCCGACGCCGCGCGGTACCACGTGAGCGCGCCCGCCACGTCGCCGAGGTCCTCGAGGCACTCGGCGAGGTCGAGCATCGCCTCACCGAGCGCCGGGGCCCGCTGCAACGCCTGGCGCAGCAGCGGCACCGCCTCGGTCGACCTCCCGAGCTCCCGCAGGACCACCGCGCGCTGCACCATCGCCTCGACCATCGTGGGATCGAGCGCGAGCGCTTCGGCGTAACGGTCCGCGGCGGTGGTCCACGCCTCCTGCGCCCGGGCCACCTCGCCCAGGTAGAACACCGGCCGTGGGTCCCGGGCGTCGAGGCGCCGCGCCTCTTCGAAGCGGGACGCTGCGCCCGCGGTGTCGCCCGCGCGCAGCATGACCTCGCCCGCCGAGAACGCGCGCTCCGCAGGCGTCGGGTCGGCAGCCTGGCCGCGGATGGGGATCGGCAGCCGCGGTCGCTGGGCCCACGCCGATGCCCCGCTGACCGCGAGCGCGAACGCAAGAACCGCCGGCCTCACGCTGCACCGATGGCGTCGAGGAGCGCCGCGCGGACCTCGTCGAAGCGCTCCTGCGCGAGCTTTCCGCCCGCGGCCTCGGTCACGTAGAAGACATCGGCCGCGCGCCGCCCCTCGGTGTTCACCTTCGCCACGTGGATCTCCAATCCGAGGCGGTGGTGCACCTCGGCGACGGTGTGCAGAAAGCCTGGACGGTCCCGGCCGAACATCTCGACGACCGTCGCGTCGTCGCTCGCGTCGTCGTGCAGCGCGACGCGCGACGCAACCGAGGGCTCCGCACGCGGAGCGCCCACGCGACCGCGGGTCATCGCGACGAGCGCGGGCACGTCGAGGTCGCGCGCGCCCGCCGCCGCGAGCTGCGTCGACAGCCGCGCCGGGAGCGTCGCGATTTCGCGCGACGTGGGGTCGGGATGACGCACGACGAAGACATCGACGACGCGCTCGCCCACCGAGTGGATCTCCGCGCGCTGGATGTCGAGGCGATGCGCGAAGAGCAGCCCCGTGAGATCGGCGAGGAGCCCCGCGCGGTCCGGTGCGCTGACGAGCACCTCGAAGAGCCCCGAGGCGCCCGCGTCGTCGACGGGATGCAGCACCACGCGCACGCCGCCGGTCGGCACGGCGCTCAGCGCTCGGGCGTGACGAACCACGTCACGCGGCGCCGTCGCGCGGAGGTAGCGCACGGGCATCGCCCCCGCCCAGGCAGTGCACCCCGCGTCGATGGCCGACACCCGAGCCACGAGCGCGTCCCGCTGACGGCCGTGGTCCGCCGCAGCCCCCGCGAGCGTCGACGACGCCGTCGCGTAGAGGTCGTCGAGGAGCCGCGCCTTCCACGCCGTCATGGCCGTCGGAGACGTCGTCGAGAGATCCGCGACGGTCAGCAGGAACAACGCCTGGAGCCTCCAGCGATCGCCCACGAGCGACGTCACCTGCGCGAGCGTCGCGGGATCCGAGAGGTCGCGCCGCGTCGCGAGGTGATAGAGCGTGAGGTGCTCCTGCACGAGCCACGCGGCGTCCTCGGCGTCGGCCGCGTCGAAGCCGAGGCGCGCGGCGATGGTCGGCGTCATCTCCGCGCCGACGCGGGCATGAGAGCGCCCGTGGCTCTTGCCGACGTCGTGCAGGAGCGTCGCGAGGAGCAGCACCGGCCGACGATCGAGGCCCGCCATGATCCGCGACGCGAGCGCGAACTCCGCGCCGAGCTCGCCGCGCCCGATGGCGTGGAGGCGATCGACCGCGGCCACCGAGTGAACGTCGACGGTGTACACGTGGTAGACGTCGTGCTGCACGCGGCCGGTCACCGCGGCGAACTCGGGGATCATCGCCAGCAGCAGACCGAGGTCGTGAAGGTCGGCGAGGACGCTCCGCGACCCTGCGGTGCCCGAGGCGCGCCACGCGCGGCCGTGCTCGATCAGGCGGACGAAGCAGCGCGCAGCCTCCGACGACGCGCGGAGCCGTTCGCACCACCCCGCATCCGCCGCGGCCGCCGCGAGCGTCGCGCGGGACGAGTCGGCCACCGGAAGGTCGCGCTCCATCGCCAGCTCGACGAGGCGCAGCGCCACCGACGGGTCTCGCTGCGCCGCATCGGCGGTCGCGAGGCATGCGGTCCCGTCGAAGCGCGCGACGCCATCGGCCAAGGCCTGGGGACGACGGACGTGCTCCGGCGGTCGCGTCGGCACGCACCGGGCGAGAACGTGCGCAAGCGCCGATGCGACGCGGCGCGCGTGGCCGTAGTACGTCGACATCAAGCGCTCCGCCGCGGCAGCCACGGCCTGCGCCGGATCCGACGCGTGCTCCGCGTCGTCGAGGAAGCCCAGCGCCTGTGCGCAGTCCTCCTGCACGTCGAAGGTCAGCCGATCGCTGCGGCGCCCCGCCCGGGCGTGCATCGCGCCGCGGAGGCGAAAGTGAAATTCCCGCGCCTCCCGCAGCGCGTCGTGCTCGCTCTGCGTCAGCCCGCCCAGCCCCAAGGCCTCGGCGAAATCAGGCGTTCGGAAGCGCGCGCGCAGCGCCCATCGGAGGACGTCGAGGTCCCGCAGACCACCGCGCCCGAGCTTCACGTCTGGCTCCAGCAGGTAGACGGTCTCGCCGAAGCGCGCGTGACGCTCGCGAAGCTCGCCGCGCAGCGCCTCGATGAACGAAGTGAGCTCGCGCTCGCCGCGGAGCGCCGCCGAGGCCTCCCGGAGCCGGTCCGCGAGGCCGGTGTCGCCGGCCAGAAAGCGAACGTCGAGCACCATCGTGCGGGTCCGCACGTCGTCGCGGGCGAGCGCCACGAGCCCCCCGACGGACTGCACCGTGTGCCCGACGCTGAGCTTCGCGTCCCAGAGCGGGTAGAGCAGCGCCTCGGTGAGCTCCGGCACCCAACGCTGGCCCGGGTCGTCGACGACGAGCACGAGGTCCAGGTCGCTGCCCGGAGACAGCGCGCCGCGGCCGTAGCCACCCGCCGCGAAGAGCGCCGCGCGTCCCTTGCCGGCCGTCGCGAAGCACGCGTTGGCGTGCGGGATCACGAGCCCGTCGTAGGCGTCCGCCATGGCGCGCGCGTGCGCCACGCCGCTGCGCCCTGCGAGCGCCGAGGCGCGGAGCGAAGCCACGGCCGCTGCGAACGTGGCGACGACGCCCGAGTCGGGTGTGATGGCGGGCGTACCCACGACCCCGCGAGGATGACCCGTCGCGAAGCCCGCGACCAGCCTCGCTCAGCTCCCGTGCGTACGTTGGTCCACCGCGCGCGCGATGGCCGACGCGAGCAGCTCGCGATACTGGTCCGACCGAAGGCGCTGCTCCTCGACGAGGTTCGAGATGAACGAGAGCTCGACCAGCACCGCGGGCATCCGTGTCGTCACGAGCACGTGAAAGCGCGCGGGGTGCACGCCCATGTCGTCGACGCGCGGAAAGAACAGGCGGGCGTCGGTGAGCATCGCCTGCTGGATGGTCTGCGCGAACCCGAGCGAATCGCGGCCGTTCCGCGACAGACCGAGGTCCGCGAGGATGCGCGAGACGTCGCCGCCGGAGGGCGCGTCGCCGTCGACGAGCTCGCCCTCGCGGGCGGTGAGCCGGGCCGCTACGCGTGCGCTGTCCTCGAGGGCGAAGATGGCGATGCCGCGCGCCTCGCGGTTGTTCGCAGCGTTGCAGTGGATGGACACGAAGAGGTCCGCGGTGGTTCCGTTGGCGTGCGCCGCGCGCTGCTCCAACGGAACGAACACGTTCTGGTCCCGGGTCATGGCGACCTGCACGCCGTAGCGCGTCGAGAGCTGCTCCGCGAGGCGCCGCGCGACGTCGAGGGTCACGTCGGCCTCGCGCAGCCCCGTGGGACCGATGGCCCCGGGATCGCTTCCGCCGTGCCCTGCGTCGATCACCACGCGTCGGTGCCGCCCGATCACCGAAGGCGCCATCGCCGTCGGCGCGCCGGGCGTGACGGGCCCACAGCGCGCGAAGCTGTCGCGCAACGCCGCCGTCGACCGCGCCTGCTCGCCGACGCGAGCCGCGAGCGCGCCCTGCGCCCGGGCCTCGTCGCATCCCACCACGGTTCCCGCGGGCGGCAGCGCAGCCAGCACGAAGTCGTGGGCCCTGGCGGTATCGCGCCGCGTGAGCAAAAGCTCCGCCGCGAGGCGCATCGCGATGGGTTTTCGCGCCGCATCGCTCGCCGCGACCAAGGACAGCCGCTGCACGAGGTCCTCGGCGTTCGATGGTGGTGTCGGAGACGCAAGGGCGGTGCGGGCCGCCGCCACAGGATCCTCCGGGGCCTCGACCACGGGCGATGGCGCCACCGTCACCGCCGGGGCCGACGCTCCGCCGCACGACGCCACGAACGCGGCGAGCACGAGACCCACGACCGGAGCCGACGAACGCACGGCGACAGCGTTAGCAGGGTCCCCGGGAGCTCGGGGAATTTCCGTCATTCCGCGGCGGTGTAGGATGCGCGCGGTGCACCCGGTACTCCTCCAGTCGGACAACTTCACGCCGCCGTCCCGCACGCCCTGGGGCGGCACGCGCATCGCCGGTCTCAAGGGCCTGCCAGGCGCGCGCGTCGTCGGCGAGAGCTGGGAGTGCTCCGTGGAGCCCGACTTTCCGAGCCGTCTCGCCAACGGATCGTGCACGCTCGCCGAGTGGATCGCCGCTGATCCCGAGGGCGCGTTGGGTCGCGAAGCAGCCGTCGGCCGTCGGAGCACGGGACTCCTGGTGAAGCTCCTCGACGCAGCCGACGAGCTCTCGGTGCAGATCCACCCGTCCGACGGAGACCCTCGCCTCGGTGCCGGCGAGTGCGGCAAGCCCGAGTGCTGGTACGCGGCCGAGGTCGACGACGGCGCCGGCGTGTACCTCGGCCTCGCCGACGGCGTGACCCGCGCCGACGTCGAGGCGGCGCTGCGCCTCGGCGCCGATGCCTCGGCCTTGCTCTCCTTCGTTCCTCTGTCTCCCGGCGACTTCCTGGTCATCGAGGCCGGCACTGCGCACGCCATCGGACGCGGGCTGCTCCTCGTCGAGCCGCAGCGCGTTCTCCCGGAGAGCCGCGGCGTCACCTGGCGCTTCTGGGACTGGAACCGGCGCTACGCCCCCGACGGCAGACTCGATGCCGCGGGCTCCCCTCGCCCGTTGCACGTCGCCGATGCGCTCGGCGTCACGCGCTGGGATGCTCCCCGCGGCGAAGCGCTCCTCGCTCGCTGCCGCATGCGCACCGGCCTTCCGAACGTCGCCGGCCCCGCGACGGCGACGGCGCTGTGCGGCCGATCGAGGGGGCTCCGCAGCAACGACCTCGAGGTGCATCGAGTCGCCGGAACGGGCACGACAAGGTACCCCGTAGCCGACGCGTTCAGCGCGGTGACGGTGCTCGAAGGTGTCGTCGAAGTGGGAGGCTTGCGGGTTCCTGCGGGAAGCACCGCGGCGGTTCCGGCCGTCGGACCGCGCGACCTGCGCCTCGGCGGCGCGCACGCGATCGTCTCGGCGGTGTACTAGGCGGCGGGCGGAGCGGGGGTCGCGGTCGTCTCGGCGGCCACGGGGACGAGCTCGCCCGGGTGGAAGAACCGCGAGTCGATCCACTCGGTGAGCGGGGCGGCGACGTAGATCGACGAGTACGTTCCGGCGAGCACGCCGACGATCATCGCCCAGGCGAAGTCGCGGATGACGCCGGTGCCGATGATCGCGAACGCAGACACCGAGAGCACCACCGTCAACGAGGTGAGGATCGTGCGCGACAGCATCTCGCTCACCGACACGTTGATCACGTCGAGCATGCGGATGTTGCGGCGCTTCGCGAGGTTCTCGCGGATGCGGTCGTAGACGATGATGGTGTCGTTCATCGAGTAGCCGACCACCGTCAGGATCGCGGCGACCGTCGAGATGGTGACCTCCTTGCGGGTCACCACGAAGAACCCGAGCGTCACCACGGCGTCGTGGAAGAGCGCGAGGATTCCACCCGGCGCGAACCGCAGGTCGAAGCGGAACGCGACGTAGATCATGATGAAGACGATGGAGTAGAGCACCGCGCGGAGGGCCGCGTAGCGAAGCTCGGCGCCCGCCTTCGGCGAGACCCACACCGACGCGCTCAGACGTCCCGAGGTGCCCACGCCGCCGTCGCCGACGAGCCCGCGAAAGATCTCGTCGCCGATGCCGACGAGCGGCACCTGCCAGCGGTGGTCGTCCGTCGCGCCCATCTGCAGGGCGCTGTCGCCTCGCACGTTCGCGCCGGCGTCACGCAAGAGCGTCGCGACACGGGGGCCGGCCAGGGTGCTGTCGTTGAACTGCACCACGAGGTGGTCGCCGCCGGGCGACAGGCGGAAGTCGCCGAGCGTTCCACCGTGCTCGATGCCGGCGAGGCGATCGATGACCGACTGGCGGATCTGGTTGCTGCGCGCGGCGTCGATGGGCGAGCTCTTCTCCACGCGGATGAGGAACTCGTTCTCGCGCTGCGTGGGAACCACCTCCGAGTGGTCGTGCCCCATGCGGTCGAGCACGGCGCGAATTCGCCCCGCGTCGATGGCGCCGTCGAACTGCACCGTGAGCTCGGTGCCGCCGAGGAAGTCGATGCCGTACTTCGGCCCCGGCTTGAACAGCAGCACCGTCGACACGAGGGCGAGCGTGAGGGAGAGGGCGATCCAGTACTTCCGGATCCCCATGAAGTCGTAGACGCGGTGGCTCTTGTTGAATTCCATGGCGGCGCCTTCTCAGCTTCCGAGGAGGGACTTGACCCTCAGACCGCGCACGAGCCAGTCGAAGACGACGCGCGTCGCGAACACGCCGGTGAACAGGTTCGCGATGACGCCGATGAGCAGCGTGACCGCGAAGCCCTTGACCGGACCGGTACCGTACTGGAGCAGGACGACGCCCGAGATGAGCGTCGTGATGTGACCGTCGAAGATGGCCGTGAACGCGTGGTTGTAGCCCGCGTCGACGGCCGCGCGGAGCGTCTTGCCGCCGCGCATCTCCTCACGCACGCGCTCGTTGATGAGCACGTTGTTGTCGACGCTCATGCCGACGGTGAGCGCGAGGCCTGCGAGCCCGGGCAGCGTGATCGTCGCGCCGAAGAGCGCGAGCGTCGCGAGCTGCAGGCCGAGGTTCACGAGCACCGCGCCGTTCGCGATCCACCCTGCGGCGCCGTAGTAGACGGCCATGAAGAGCAGCACCAGGGCGATGCCGACCATCATCGCGTTGCGCGCGTGGCGGATGGTGTCCGAGCCGAGCGTCGGACCGACGTAGTCCTGCTTGCCCTCGCTGAGCGGCGCCGGCAGCGCGCCCGCGCGGAGCACCACCACGAGGTCGTTGGCCTCGCGGAGCACCGAGCGGTAGTCGGTGTCGCCGCCGAGCGTGATGCGCGCCGAGCCGCCGCCGATGCGCGCCTGGATCACCGGCGCCGAGTTGACGCGGTCGTCGAGCACGATGGCGAAGCGCTTCTTGATGTTCTCCTCGGTGACGCGCGCGAACACCTCGCCGCCGCGGCGGTTGAAGGTGAGCTGCACGTACGGCCGGTTCTCCTGCGGATCGACGGACACGCGGGCGTCGTCGATCATCGATCCGTCGACCTGGGCCACCGAGTACACGGTGTAGGTACGCCAGCTCTCCGGCGCGTTCGCCGCCGCGTTCTGGCCGCGGTCGGCCTTGCCGAGGAGGATCTGCCGCCCCTCGGGGATGAACTGCCGAATCGAGTCGATGTACTCGGCGAGGTGCTGGCGGGCATCGGCGCCCGTCGAGAGGAGGTATGGGGACGACACGTTGCGGCCCGGGCCAGCCGTCGTGAAGTCCTGCGAGAGCGTGATGCCCGCCGGGAGCGGGTGCGCCGTCGGCGTCGGCGTGCCTTCCGGCGCGCCCTGCATCGCGTGACCCTGGATCACCGCGTCGAGGATCGGGCTCTCGTCGTCGAGGATCTTGAACTCGAGACGCGCCGTGCGACGGATGATGTCGCGGATCTGCTGGAAGTAGCTCTGGTCGCGCCCAGGCACCTCGACGACGATGGTCTCGCCGCGCGCGGTGATCGACGTCTCCTTGATGGCGAGCTCGTCGATGCGGTTGGTGATCGTCTGGATCGCCTGCTGCACCGCGCTGTCCTCGAGGGCGGTGACCTCGCGCGGGTCCAAGCCCAGCGTGATCGAGGTGCCGCTGGTGCCGAGGCGCCGAAGCCCGCGGTTGCTCACGAGGCGGTCGGTGACCCGGCCGGCGTCCGCGGCGTTGCGAAAGCGCGCCACGAACTCGCGGTTGGTGCCGCCGACGACGACGCTCACGCGCTCCGCGAGACGGGTGATCTCGTCGGGGGTGAGGCGGCCCTCGCCGTGGTGGATGCCGAAGTCACCCGCGAGCTGCGCGCGGAAGTCCTCCATGGCCCGCACGCGACGGTCGGCGATGGCCTGACCGATCTGCACGTCGTACGAGAGCCGCGCGCCGCCGCGGATGTCGAGGCCTTCGTTCAGCCTGAAGGGGATGTGCGAGCGCACCCAAGGGGTGGAGAGGCGCGGAATGCTCGGCCAGAGCACCACGAACGCCGCAACCACCACGAACAGGACGGTGCCGAGCCGCCAGTACCAGCCGCGATTCATCTCAAAGCCTCCGCCGGATCACTTCTTGTCAGCCTCGGAAGGCTTGGTATCTGCCGCACCGTCGTAGCGCTTGGACACGCTGTCGCGCAGGAAGGTCAAGCGCGTGCGGTCCGACACCTCGAGCACGATCTCCTTCTCGCGGACCTCGTGCACGGTGCCGATGATCCCGGAGGTCGTGACGACGCGCTCGCCCTTCTTCAACCCCTGCTGCACCGACTCTTGTTCCTTCTGCTGCTGCCGCATCGGACGGAACACGTAGAGCCAGACGAGGGCGAACATCGCCACCATCATCACGATCTGCATCGTGCCGCCCCCGGCCGGACCGCCCCCGCCGGCGTGCCGCGGAGCCGCTCCGCCCCCGCCCGGGGTCAGGTCGGGTTGCAGCGCCAGCAATGCAGAGGCGCCGCGCAGCGCCAGGGTTCCCACGGATTCGATCCACATCGGTGTCATCGGCCCATCCAATCGCGTCCCGCGCAGCTCTCGACGGCAGCCGTCGGATCGCACGCAGAGTCGATCTTCCCAGGCTCTGTGCGCAGGCGGAGGGCGCTGCTAGCACGCGCCGCCGCACGGGGTCAACAGCGCCATCCGCGCAGCTCGATGCATGCTAGCGTGACGCCGACGTGCGATTTCGCCCCGTCTCCCCGGCAGCTCTCGCGTTCGTCGCCGCTTCGATGCTCGCGTCCTGCCGCGGGGGCCCGGGCACCCTCGACGCGACGGTCGGATGGCCGGGGCCCGATGCGACCGCCACCGACGGCGGAGTCGTCGATCCGGGGCTCGAGCTCGGTACCGGCCAGACCGACTGGGAGTCCCTAGTCCCGGGCTCGACGGTCGAGCTCATCCATGGTCCCCAAGGCGGCTACCACGTCTTCGCGCGCATTCGCGAGAGCCGCCTCGGGGGAGACCTGCGGGTGGCGTTCCGAGCGACCGACGCCGACGGGGGACGCTTGCTCAATGACCCGACGGACGAGATCCACCTCCTCGAGGGGCGCGGCTTGCTCCGAACCGCCGCCGGCTGGGAGACCTCGAACGCGCTGCTGGTGATCCTCGTGGAGGTCCACGCGCCGGGCGACGTCGTCGGGCGCACGCTGGTGCTCGAGGCCGACGTGATCCCGGCTGGCGCGACGACGCCGTCGAGCGTGCGGCGCGTCGTCACCGTCGTCGACGACTTCTGAGCGCCCACGCCGCCGTTGTGGCCGCGCCGACGTCGTCGGTGATAGAGTTGGCGATCGTGACCGCGAACCCCTACAAGCCCCGATCGACCATCGTGCGGGCCCCGGGCGTCGAGCCCCCATCCGGGCCCGGACCGCAGGCCCCTGCCTTCTCGCAAGGCGGCGTCGGACCGGCCCGCTCGCTCTCCCCGGGCACCGTCGTGCTCGGGCGTTACACCATCCAGAAGGTGATCGGACGCGGGGGCATGGCGACGGTCTACCTCGCCAAGAACCAGGAGACCGAGCGCCTCGTCGCGCTCAAGATCCTCGACCCCGAGATCTCCAACGACCCCAGCTACGTCGAGCGCTTCCGGCGCGAGGCTCGCGCGGCCGGACGCATCCGCAGCGATCACGTGGTCGCGATCTACGACCTCGGCACCGACGAGAGCGGCACGCTCGTCCTGGTGATGGAGTACCTCGAGGGGCAGACGGTGCAGCAGGCGCTGCGCAACGGACGGCTGCCGATCCCGCGCGTCGCGCTGCTCGGACGGCATCTCTGCGAGGGCCTCGCGGCGGCCCACGAGTGCGGCGTGATCCACCGTGACCTCAAGCCGGCGAACCTCTTCGTGGAGCGCATGCCCGCGGGGGTCGAGAAGCTGAAGATCCTGGATTTCGGCATCTCGAAGCTCTCCGAGGCGTCGTCGCAGGAGCTCACGCGCGCGGGGCAGACGCTGGGCACGCTCGCGTACATGGCGCCGGAGCAGATCCGCGGCACCGTGAAGGGCAACGACCCCCGCATCGACCTGTACGCGGCGGGCGTCTCGCTGTTCCTGATGCTCACGGCGAAGCGTCCCATCGACGCCGACGACACCGTTCAATTGCTGCAGGCCGTGCTCGAGCGCGCGCCGCTGACCCTCGCGCAGGCCGCGGGCGTCGACTTTCCGGCGGCCCTCGAGGCGTTCGTCGCGAAGGCGCTGCAGAAGGACTCCGCCCGGCGTTTCCAGACCGCCATCGAGATGCGCGACGCGTTCCTCGATGCCATCGCGGCCCCGACCTTCGAAGACCACGAGATCGAAGACGTTCCCGACGTTTCGTCGACGATCATGACGGAGGCCCCGCGGTTCGACGGACCGCTCCCGGGCTCGACGCCGTCCGGCGTGGTGGCCCGTGGACCTGGAGCCCCCGTGCAAGCTCCGTCTCCGGTGATGCTGCCGTCCTTCGATGACGACGAAGAAGAAGGCAAGACCGTCGTGCGTGCGCCTGCGTACGCGAACGAGCCGTCGCCTGCGGTGCTGCCCGCAGCAGGGCGTCGGGCCCCGCAGCCGGCCCCGGAACCGCAGCGCGCGTCCGGTGGCTTCCCGATGCCACCGCCACCCACCGGCGAATCGACGATGATCGCCGACGGCGCGAACGCGAACCCCTTCGGCGCCTTCGGCGGGCCCGCGAATCCGCCCCCGCCGGCGTTGGGTGCGGGTGGCCTCGGCGGGCCGTCCGCCGTGAGCTCGAACCCCTTCGGTCCGCTGGCCGGGGCTTCGCCGTTCGCGCCGTATCCGGGCCCCCCCCCGGCGGCCAAGCCGGCCCCGACGGTCACGAAGCGCTCACCGCTGATGTACCTCCTCGGCGCCGCGGCCCTCGTCGCCGTCGCCCTGGTCGGACTCGTCGGCAAGGTCGCGCTCGACGGGCGCACCCGGACCAATGCGGTGCCGCCCACGGTGCGCGTCGAGGCCCCGGCGGTGGTGGCCGCGCCCGTCGCCGCGCCGACGCCGCCCGTCGCCCAACCTATCGCCGCCGCACCTGCGGTCGCGCCGGCCCCCGCCGTCGTGGCGCCGTCGGTACCTGCAGCCTCGGCGCCGACGGCCGCTGCCGTGGAACCCGCTCCGGCGGCGGTCGTTGCCGC
>CAIMWA010000446.1 GCA_903845045.1 uncultured delta proteobacterium
GCGTTGCGAGGGCTCGTCCGATCGACGAGCGGGCGACACCGACGGTGTCGACGCCGCGTTCGCAGCGGCCACCTTGCTGCGCCACGACCGCAGAAAGCGAGCGCCAAGCGTGAGATCCCGGGAACGGTGAGGTCCCCGATCTCTCTTCGAGATGGTCACTTGACAAGTTCGATGGGCTCGAAGAGCACGCCGCGCCAGTTCGACGCGATGACGGTCTGACGAAACCTCTGCGACACGATCACGAGCCGATGCGCAGAAGCGCCACTGCCGAACCACTCGTGGCTCTTCACGACATCTGGGGCTCCCGCAAACGCGTCACCGTCAAACCGATATGGACCCTTGTGCGTGTAGTGATACTTCAACCTGCCGCAATGGGATAACTTCTCAGACTCGAATGGACGACGCCGTTGCATTGCTTGCCACTCTTCGTTCTCGGCCTTGCACGTCACAGGCTGAAGTCCGACAGGATCGAGCGCCGGAGGCAGCTCGACCTTCACGACCATCTGAGCCACTCGCTCGCATTGCCGGTTGGCCTTGTGGAGCATCGGTGCCAAATATCTGATCCCCGTGATGCCCGCGCTCCGAAGGCCCTCGCGCGCCTGATTACGCAGGAAGAACTCGTCGAAAACCCAGTTGAGTTGGACGATCTGGCTTCGCGACGCCTTGAACTCGGTCCGGATACGGAACGGCGCTTTTTGCGTGCCGCCAATACCACAGGTTGGGCAGAATTCACGCACATCATAGGTGGCTTCTTGGTAGCCAAAATTCTCTTCGGGCTGCGGGTAGCCGTGGTGTCCAAGTGCGCTCAAATGAAGCCACTTGGCCGTATCGAGTTCCGCCTTCGTGAAGAGGTTCGACACAGAGTGACCGCCCGAGCAGAATATGGCCACGAGACGCTCGACCTCTGGCCATTCGGGCTGGTCCTCGGTCACGTTCAAGACGTTGATGGCTAGCCGGAGTACATTATTGGAGTCACCCCGGTCATAATGGAGACCGAGGCGATCGATCTCCAGCCAAAACCGATCGTCGTCCCGGAGTGCGATGCGGTGTTTGATCTTCACGTTGATTTGGTCGGGCTCTTCAGGATCGGACGACCGATTCACGCCGGGATCGTGTGGTGCGCTCGGCTGTAGTGAAAAGTTCCAAAGTCCACAGGACGATCAATGCGTCAAGATAAAGTGCGAGGCGACAAAGCATCCGTTCCACGCAGTTCCCGCCCCCCCTTTGTCGCTCGTCATGCTCCCCGGGAGCCCTCGATGAGCGCCGCGCGGTTGTCCGTGCGCATCGCGCGCGCGTGCGCCGACCTCGTCGGGACCCGTCCTCCACACGCCGAGCACACCGTCCGGGAGCCAGTCCCGGGCGCCCCCGACGTCAGTTCAGCGAGCGCGTATCCAACGGCGGAGCCAGCCCCGCCGTGCCCGGCCCGTCGGCTTCGCCCCGCGCCGCCTCGGCGTTCGTCACGTACTCCGCCGCGCGCTTCTCCATCGTCTCGCGCTCCGACGCCCGGTCCCACAACCGCGCGGCCTCTCTCCAGGCCGCCACGCGCGCGCCCTCGTCGCCCGCCGCCCGCGCCTTCTGCTCCGCCGCCTCTGCCTTCGCCACGTGGGGGTTTCTTCCAAAGCTCATGGGGCCGCTCCTCTCGTCTCGGCGGCCTTCATCGCACGATCGGCATGGCTCCGCACGCACTGCCCGGACATACCCGGTCCTGCCACACATTCCGCGAGTCGGCGCATCGCGGAGAAGGGAGAGTCGTAGGGACGGGGGTAGGAAAGTAGGATTTGCGATCGAAGGCCAAGTCTGGAGCTTCGCGGTGCCCGGAACCGCGGGAATTGACGTGATTCGACGACGACGACGACGACGTCGTCCGTCGGGAGGGCGAGGTTTCCTACTTTCCTACCCCCGTCCCCGACCGCGCCTCACCCCCTTCGAATGCGCGGATCGAGCGCCGCGTAGAGCAGGTCC
>CAIMWA010000447.1 GCA_903845045.1 uncultured delta proteobacterium
CATCACCGGGCAGATCGACCCGAACACCGGACGCCAGTCCGAGGCGGGCTCGCTCACCACCGTCGGCGGTGGCGTGCGCATCGCGCCGGAGATCTCGCGCGCGCTCGGCCGCATCGTCGTCGACCTCGAGGCCGGCGTCGGCTTCACCGGGTCGAACGTGCAGCAGCCGGTGCTGAGCGCGGGCCTCGGCTGGAACATCCCGCTTGGGACCTGGGTCGCGATGGGCCCGGTGGTCCGCTACACCGAGGTGCTCTCGAGCTCGAACCAGGCGGCGGACGCGCGCATCCTGTCCGTGGGCCTCGCCTTCGCGCTGCCGGGAGCGCGGGAGCTCCCGCCACCCCCGCCTCCACCGATGAGCGACCTCGACGGCGACGGCGTGCCCGACGGCGCGGACCTGTGTCCGTCGGTGCCGCAGGGTCCGCGTCCCGATGCGACGCGAACGGGTTGCCCGGTGGAGGATCGCGACAACGACGGCGTGCGCGACGCCGACGACCGATGCCCCGAGGTTCCCGCGGGACCGCGGCCCGATCCGGCGATGGCAGGCTGCCCCCTCGGCGACCGCGATCACGACGGCGTCCTCGACCCGGCGGACCAGTGCCCCGACGAGCCCGCGGGACCGCGTCCCGATGCGGCGCGACCGGGCTGCCCGACCGGCGATCGCGATCACGACGGCGTGCTCGACCCCGACGACCAGTGCCCCGAGCAGCCCGCCGGCGAGCACCCCGACGCCGCGCGCCCTGGCTGCCCCGCCGCGCCGCCGACGCCGCCCCCGCCCGCTCCCGCCGCGGTCTCCGGCGGTCACATCACCATCACCGAGCCGATCTTCTTCGACACCGATCGGGCGACGATCCAGCCGCGCTCCTTCGGCGTCATCGACGGCGTGGCGCGGGTGATGACGGAGCACGCGGAGATCACCAGCGTGCGCGTCGAAGGCCACACGGACGATCAGGGCCGCGCGCGTCGCAACCTCACGCTCTCGCGCAACCGCGCCCTCGCCGTCGTCGCGTACCTCACGCAGCACGGCATCGCTGCGGGCCGCCTCACCTCCGAGGGCTACGGCTCCACGCGCCCCGCGGTTCCTGGGAGGACCGAGGCCGCGCGCGCCGCGAACCGCCGCGTGGAGTTCGTCATCACCGGCGGCCCGCTCGCGGCCCCCGGGGCTGCGGCCGGCGCCCCCGCGGGAGCCGAGGACGGGCACCACCACGGTCACCACGGCCACCACGGCGGCGGCGACGAGGGCGGCGGGCATCACGGTCACCATGGCGGCGGTGGCGACGAGGGTGGAGGCCACCACGGCCACCACGGTCACCACGGTCACTGAGCGCGCTGCGCTCGCACGAACGAACTCTTGGCTCCGAGTCTCACGTCTTCGAAGGAGTGGATGATGCGTAGATCGATCAGGTACCTGGCGTCCTTCGCCGCCGCGATCGCCGGCTGCACCGGGGGCGCCGCGGTGGTGGCCCCCGCCACGGGCATGGACGCCGGCGCGGACGCGCGCGTGACCACCGACGCGTCGGTGCGGGACGGTGCGGCCGACGCGGCCACGACGCCCCCGCGGTGGACGATCTTCGTGTACGGGCACGGCGACCACAGCCTCTCGCCGAGCCTCGTCACCGACATCACGAAGATGAGCCGGGCTTCGCTCGGCGGCAACGTCACCATCATCGTCGAGGCCGACTTCGACAGCTCGCGGGTCGTGGGCATGGGCCCGGACCACTACCCGTCGGGCACCACCTGGTACCGGATCCGGGGCGACGGCATGCCGCCCGAGATCATCCGGACCGAGCCCGAGAAGAACCTCGACGACCTCACGAACCTGGCGGCGGGCGTGCAGTATGCGTTCACCCAGTACCCCGCGGACCGCTACGGTGTGATCATGTGGGACCACGGCGGCGGCTGGTCCGGCGGCTTCGGCGGCGACTCGCAGGACGGCACCAACCCGGCGCCGAGCAACATGAGCGCCCCCGCCGCGGCGACGGCGCTGCAGCTCGGCCTCGCCGGTGCGAACATCCGCGGCACGCGGCCGCTCGAGTTCATCTCCTTCGACACCTGCCTGATGGCGGCGCCGGAGGTCATGCGGCCGTTCCGCGACCTCGCGAACGTGTACATCGCGAACGCCGAGATCGATTTCGGCGAGGGCTGGAACTACGCCGCGACGCTGTCGTACCTCGCCACGCACACGGGCGACCCGATGACGAGCATCGCGCAGCAGGAGGTACGGGACTGGGAGGCCATCCACTTGATGCAAGGCCCCGCGGACCTCGAGCTGCGGTCCCACATCGCCGTGGACCTCACGAAGTTCCAGGCCTTCGAGAACGCCATGAACGGCTTCGTGACGGCCCTCAGCTCGATGCCGACGGCGTTCATCCCGGCGGTGGCGCGGGCCGCGTTCACGACGCGTCCGCAGTACTCCCTCGACTTCCAGCACGAGGTGTCGACGCCGGAGTTCCGCGACCTTGGACAGTTCCTCGGTGCCGTGGCTTCGACGCCGGGCGCGCCGTTGGAGCTTTCGCAGGCCGTCGGCCCGGTGCAGGCCGCGTTGAACGCGATGACGCTTGGCCTGAGCCAGGGGACGGTGCGCACCACCGCGGGTCAGAGCGGCGTGCACATCGGCCTCCCGCTGCCTGCGCTCTTCACGCCGACGGTGGCCGCGAACTACGACCTGCGCGCGGGCCAGTGGGCGCAGGAGTCCCGTTGGAGCGATCTCCTCGCCGTGCTGCAGCCGGGATCGTCGCCGGCGCCGGACATCCGCATGATGAACGCGACGCTCACGAACGGAACGAACGCGACCGCCGCGATGCCTCCGACGGTGACGGTGATGCCCATGGGCGACGTCATCGAGGGCGTGATGAACGTCTACCAGGAGACGGCAGCGCCGAACGTGTTCCTGAAGCTTCAGCCCGTCGACGTGCAGACGCTGGCCGCGGGTACCGCGGCGCCGCTGTCCTGGAACCTCCAGCTCCTGCAGTTCGCGGGGCAGTTCGTGTCCGTCGAGACCTACTTGAGCGGCGGCGTGGACGCGTCCGGGGCGATGGCGCCGACGCTCTACGCCATCCCGGGCGTGTGCAGCTTCTACCCCAACGGGTTGTGCCGCATCCTCGTGCAGGTGGGTACGCCGGTGCGCGCGGTGGCGATCCTGCTCGAGACGGGGCCGGGCCTCACCTCGGCCAAGTCCGTGGAGCAGCTGCTCACGCAGTTCCCGACGGCGACCTTCGCGCCGACGATCTCGCGCGTCGACGGCACCGGCGCCGCGCTCGACCCGATCGTCGGAGTCCCGGTCCCGCTGGGCAGCGCGACGTTCTCGACCACCATGGCGCCCGCGGGATCGTACCTGCTGCAGACCATCGTGGAGGACGTCTACGGCCGGACGAGCTCCCGCTACGACGCCGTGTCCGTCATGTAGCGAGCGCCGGGCGGCGCCTCGGTCCGAGCGCGCCGCCCGATGCTTCGCCCCCCCGAACAGTCCCTTCAGATCCGCCCCATGCGAGCTACCCAGGCGCTGCGCGCGGTGCGCCACCCCGGGCTCACCGCGGACCACTTGGTGATCTGCTCGAGCTCCATGAGCAGCACCGCGACCTGATGGTCGGCGGTCGCCGCGCCGAGCTCGGCGAGCCACCCCGCGCGCCGCGTGCGCCACGAGTCTTCGACGGAGGACCACCCCATCGCTGCCTCGAGGCGCACGAGCTGCGCGGCGAGCTGCGGTACCGTCGTCGCGCTTCGCACCGCCGCGAGCCACATGGGCCGCTGCGCCGCCCAGCTTCGCGCCACCGCCGACCAGTTCACGGCCCCCTCGAAGTCCAGCAGACCCTGCGCGACGCCCGGCGCCTGCGCCGAAGCGCCCCGCGGCAGCGCCAGCCCTGCGAGCACCGCGGTCGAGAGAGCGACGAACGAACGCCTCGTGCAAGTTTCCATGAATGCCTCCGCGGCGGAGCGTAGAGCCCCGGGGGCGCCTCGATCAACCTGCGCCGAGGGCGTCGGCGATACGTTCCTGGAGCGCGCCGAAGCGCTGCACGACGCGGGCGGTGCTCACGGCGAGCTCGAGGGCGCGAGCGTTGCCGACGATCACCACGAGCCGCCGCGCGCGCGTGATGGCCGTGTAGAGCAGCGCGCGGTTGAGCAGCACGAAATGCGAGGTGTGAAGCCCGAGGACCACCACGTCGTACTCGGAGCCCTGGGCCTTGTGCACCGTGGCGGCGTACGCGAGCGTGAGGGCGTCGAGAGCGTCCTCCTCGTAGAGCACCTCCCGTCCGTCGATGTGGACGGCGACGCCGCCGTCGGCGATGCGATCGACGACACCCACGTCGCCGTTGAACACGTCGCGGTCGTAGTCGTTGCGGAGCTGCATGACCTTGTCGCCCACGCACAGACCCCGCGGGCCTCGCGCGGCGCCAGGGTTCAGCGCGGCCTGCAGCAGCTCGTTCAAGCGCTGCGCTCCGAACGGTCCGCGGTGCGTCGGCACGAGCACCTGCACGCCGCGCCGCGGGTCGACGCCGAAGGAGCCGGGGACGTTCTCGGCGACCACGCGCGTGAGCTTCTGCGCGGCCTCGGCGGCGTCGTCGCACGGCACGAGGTAGAGCTCTCCGGCGGGCTCCCGTGGCGCCGCACCGCGCGGACGGGGCGCGCTGGGCGTCGGCACCGTGCCGCGAAGAACATCGTAGGCCCCTCGAACGATGGCGCTCGCGGCGGCCTGCCGGAACACCTCGGTGAGCCGGACCTTCGGCACCTCGGGAACACGCAGCAGGTCGGCCAGCACGGTCCCGGGCCCCACCGGCGGGAGCTGATCGGCGTCGCCCACGAGCACGAGGCGCGCGCCGGGACGCACGGCCGCCAGGAGGTGCGCCGCGAGCTGCACGTCGATCATCGACGCCTCGTCGACGAGCACGAGGTCGGCGTCGAGCGGCGACTCGGCGTCACGCGCGAAGCGCTTCAGCCGCGGGGTCCACTCGAGCGCTCGATGGATCGTTAGCGCCGGGTGACCCGTGGCCTCGGAGAGCCTGCGCGCCGCGCGTCCCGTCGGCGCGGCCAGGAGCACGCGGTGCTTCGCGGCGGCGTGGAGTGTGACGATGGCGCGCACGGTGGTCGTCTTGCCGGTGCCAGGCCCGCCGGTGAGCACGACGAGGCCCTGCCGCGCGGTGGCATCGACGGCAGCGCGCTGCGCGGCGTTGAGCGGCTCGAGCGCACGCTGCACGGCGGCCTCGCCGAGCGCGGCGGCCGGGAGCACCTCCGTCGTGCGGCGGAGCTGCGCCGCCACCCGTTGCGCCACGGACCGCTCGGCCGCGAGCAACGGCGGCGGGAACACCAGTCCGCGATCGACGGTGACGGTGCCGCGCGCGGCCAGCTCCCCGAGGGCCTCGCGCACCCGGTCGCCGTCGAGGGAGAGCCGCGCTGCGCGGTCCACGAGCTCGTCCGGTGGAAGGGCTGCGTGCCCCTCTTCGACGGCATCGAGCAGCACGTAGAGCGCTGCGCCGGCCACGCGCCGGGGGTCATCGTCGGCGATGCCCTGCGCCTTCGCGATGCGGTCGGCGGTGAGGAAGCCCACGCCGGGGAGCTCCTCGGCCAGACGGTACGGGTTGCCGCGCACGAAGGCCGGGGCCTCGGCGCCGAAGCGCTCCCAGATCTTGCGCGCCAGGGCCGGGCCGATGCCGAACCCCTGCAGAAAGCTGCGGCTCTCGATCTCGGCGCGGCGCTGCGTGAAGACCTCGCGGATGCGCTCCGCACGACGTGCGCCGATGCCGTCGACCTCGGCGAGGCGCGCAGGGGCGTCGGCGATGACGTCGAGGGTCGCCGCCCCGAAGCGCGCGACGATGCGCTCGGCCAGCTTCGGACCGATGTCCTTCACGAGGCCCGATCCAAGGAGCCGCGCGATGCCGCCGGCGCTCGTCGGAACCTCCGGGACCCACGACACCACGCGAAGCTGCGGTCCATGCGTCGGATGGCGCTCCCAGCGACCCGTCACGCGCAGGCACTCGCCCGGCGCGGCGTCGCCGAGGGCTCCGGTGACCACGGCCTCGGCGCCCTGCTCGAGGCCCAGACGCAGCACGGCGTAGCGCCCGTCGGCGGAGCGGTAGAGCACCGAGCGCACGGTGCCGCGCAGCGTCGCGTCGCCCTCCACGGCGGCGAGCGGCGGCTGCGCGGGCGCCTCGGGTGGGCTGCGTCGGTGCATCGCGAGGCTCCGACGCAGTGATGCCACAACCCGCGCGCGGGCGGGCGCCGTCGTGGCCGACGCGCGCCATCGGGGCAATACTGCCCGGCGATGTCCCGTGCCGCGCTGTTCGCCGCCGTGCTCCCTGCGTTGCTCGCGATGCGCTGCAGCCGCCCCGCGAACGCGGACCCGGTGGCGTCGTCGGGCTGCCCCGCGCCACGGGATCTCACCCCGACGGACCTGCGCGCCGGGTTTCTCGCGCCTTCGCCGGTGCGCTACGTGCGGCCGGTGGACGGAGACACGGCGCACTTCGCCTTTCCCGACATCGGCGAGACCAGCGTGCGCTTTCTCTGGGTGAACACCGAGGAGTCGCACGGACGGCGGACCACCGATTTCGGCCTGGAGACGGCGCGCACCGTGGCCGGCTGGTTCGGCGGAGCCCACCGCTTCGCCGTGGTGCGCGAGGACACTCCGGCCAACCCCGGCGCACCGCAACTCGATCGCTTCGACCGCACGCTGGGCCTCGTGTTCATGGACGACCACCTCGTGCAGCTCCGCATCGTGCGCGCGGGGCTGAGCCCTTACTACACCGACTATGGCTGCGCGCCGGAGCCGGTGCACACGGCGCTGCTCCTCGCCGAGGCCGACGCCCGGGCGCACCGTCGCGGCGTCTGGGCGCCGGGGCACCCCACCGACTACGCCGAGGTCCTCGACCGCTGGATCGGCGGCCGCCGTCGCGCGTGCCGACCGAACCCGTTTCGCGGCGAGCCTTACTGCCGTTGACGCTCGCGCGGATCGTCCTTCACGGAAGCGCCGACGCCGCAGCCCACGCCGCGGGGTCGTCGTCGGCGAGGTCCGTGGTGACACGCACGATGCGATCGCCCGGCGAGGGAGCGAGCGACGCCGCGGCGCCCGGGAAGTACCCGATCACCGCACCGTCCACGTCGTGGAGCGTGAGGTCGTCGCCGGTATCGCGGAGCCCGCGGCCAGTGATCGCTGCGGGCAGCCTGATGAGCCCGACGCCCGCGGGGAGCGGGCCGGCACCCCACGCCATGGGCGACGCGGCGTCGAAGCCGGGACCCACGACCACCGCGCGTCCATGCGCGCGAAGCGTCGCGCCACGTGGGAGGAGCGAGCGCCCGGAGGCTCCGTCGAGAGCCCACCCCTCGAGCGCCACGGCGTCGGCGCCGTCGTTCCGCAGCTCCACGAACTCTTGCGCGGTCGGTCCCGACGGGCGCGCGAGCACCGACGCGATGCGCACCGGGTCGCGCAGCGTGCGCGTGGTCAGCGCGGCGCTGCGCGTGCCGCCGACGACGCCGTCGAGCGCGATGGCTTCGACGGCCAACCCATACGTCGCACCGGGCGTGAGTCCCGTCACCGTCACGCGATGCGCCGTCCCGGCGTTGCCCACCGCGGACCATTGCGCGGACCCTGCGGCCGAGTTCGCGGCGACGCGGAGCGTGGCGGGGGAGTCGGTGGTCGCGCGCACCGTCAGCCATCGATCGCCGCGGGTCGCACAGGCCCCCGCAAACGGCTCTTCAGCGGCGCCGCAGACGGTGCCGTCGACGAAGGCTGGCCGCGACGACGTGCCTTGGACGGCCTCGTGCGACGCTGGATCGACGACGGCATCGACGCCGCCGACGCTGCGCACCCCCGCGACGGTGACGCCGTAGCGAACCCCGCGTCGAAGCGGCGCGAGCCCGTGCAGACGAAGCGCGCGCGTCGTGCCGTCGGGGCGGCGGTCGTCGGCGGCGATGGTCCATGGTGCGACGGAGCCATCGGAGCCGAGGAGCGCGGCGGCGTCGGCGCGCCCCACCACGACGTCACGGTCGGCGATGAGAAACAGCATGCGTGCGTCGACGGCAACACCGGCTTCGCCGAGGGCCGCGCGGAGCACCGGGGCCGCGTGCAGGGCGTCGTCGACGCGGAGCGCGAAGGTGGTCCCGAGCGCCCCGCTGTCGGCGTCACGGGCGAGCGCGGTGCCCGGGAGCGATTGCGCGCGGCGCGTGAACACGAGGGTGAGCGAAGACGATGGCGGGAGCACCTCGCGCACGCGAAGCATCCAGCGCGTCGAATCATCGGCCTCCGTCGCGACGTCGAGCACGACGCGGTGCGCGGCGCGGGCGGGATCGAGCACGCCGTCCAACGCATCGGCGATGGCCGCGGGGCTCGCGGCGTCGTCGAAGAGCACCACGCTCGCGGCGTCGGGAGCGCGCATCGCCGCGCCGAAGCGCACATGAAACACCGGGAGCCGCGAGAGACGGTCCAACGACGGGCCGTTCGAGCGCAGCTCCACGAGGCGCGGCGCCGGCGTCGGAGCCTCGAGATGCAGGTCGATGCACGAGGCGAGGACGGTGGCCCAGAGGAGCGGTCGACGGCGCATGGCGCGCTTGTCGACGGCGGCCGGCGCGGGGTTGCCTACCAGCCCCAGGAGGCGGGCAGATGCACGCCGCCGGGCAGCCCGCGGGTCTGCAGGAGCGCGGCGAGGTCCATGGAGACGGCCACGGTGACGTGGATGAGGAAGCCCGACCAGATGGAGCGCGTCTTCAGCGACAGCGTGCCCAGCACGGTGCCCGCGAGGATCGCGGCGAGGGCCTCGGCCCAGGGCTTTCCGAAGTGGATCATGCAGTACGGCACGACCATCGCCATGATGACCGGCGCGCCCATGGCCTGCCGTGCGGAGAAGAGCAGGAACCCGCGGAAGAAGAATTCCAGCGTGAGGAACTGCGTCGCGTAGAGCGCCTCCCAGAGGAAGAAGTCGCGCCAGGAGCGGTTCGCGAGGCGGTAGAACGGGTAGTAGTTCGCGAACTCGCCGGTCTGCGAGACGATCACCACCGCCACGAGCACGATGCCGAAGAAGAGCGCGTAGATCCACGCGTGCGCGAGGAACCCGCGGGTGCGCACTCCGTAGTCGCGCAGGCGCTCGCCGCGCCAGCTCAGCAGCACCAGCGCAGGCACCACGAAGTATCCGAAGGAGCGCGTGAAGGACCAGTACGCGAGGCCGGCGAGCTCGTCCCAGCGTGCGGACTGCGCCCACATCCACGGCTTCATGAGATGCAGGTGATGCGTCGCCGCGCCCCGCGGTCCGCCGCCCCAGTCGATGACCCAGCCGCGCTGCATGAGGAGGTTCAGCGTCGCGCGGTCGCCGAAGTACTCCTGGAACGTGAGCACCACCGCCGCGACGGCGTAGGCGACGAAGGGGCGGTAATCGTAGCCAAGCCCGAGCTCGGCGAGGCGCGCACGAGCGGCCGCGGCCTCGGCGTCGACCTCGCGCCACGTCTCGAGGAAGAAGCGTCGCGGATGGAGTTCCGGGAGCTTCTTGCGCGCGAGCAGCGCCACCACCGCGAGGTAGAGCAGCGCGGCAGCGAAGATGACCTTCACGCGGCGACGTCCGCGGCCGCGCGGAGGCGGCGCACCGTCACCTCGCGACCGAGCACCGCCATCACCTCGAAGAGACCCGGCGAGGCGCCCTTGCCGGTGAGCGCGACGCGGGCAGGCTGCGCCACGGTCTTGATCTCGAGCGACCGCGCCGCGAGCCAGCCCTCGAAGGCCGCGCCGACGGAGGCCTCGTCGAAGGCGGGCAGCGCGTCGAGCACCGCGGCGACCTCGGCGAGCTGCGCCTTCGCATCGGCGGTGAGGAACTTCGCCACGACGGCCGCGTCCATCACCGGCGCGTCGACGAAGTAGAACGCGAGCATCTCGGCCGCGTCGCAGAGGCGCTGCGCGCGCGGGCGGATGGTGCGCACGGCGGGGATGAGCCGCGGATCCGACGGCGCGACGTTGATGCCCGACGCCGCGAGGAACGGGATGACCGCGGCCGCGTAGGCGTCGTCGTCGAGCTTGCGCAGGTGCTCGAAGCTCACCCAGAGCGACTTCTTCTTGTCGTAGCGGCCGTCGTCCTTGCCGCAGTGATCCCAGTCGAAGTGGGCGACGAGCTCGTCGCGCGTGAAGATCTCCTGGTCGCCGGAGGACCACCCGAAGCGCGCGATGTAGTTGAGCAGCGCGTCGGGCAGCCAGCCCTTGTCGCGGTACACCTCCACCGGCACGTCGATGCCCTGCTGATCCGCGAGCCGCTTCGACATCTTCTTGCCGTCGGGCGTGAGCATCATCGGCAGGTGCGCGAACTCCGGCACCGGCGCTCCGAGCGCGCGGTAGAGCAGGATCTGCTTCGGCGTGTTGATGATGTGGTCGCTGCCGCGGCCCACGAGCGTGATGCCCATGGTGACGTCGTCGACCACGGCGCCGAAGTTGTAGAGCGGCACGCCGTCCGAGCGCAGCAGCACGAAGTCGTCGAGCGAGGCGTTCGGTGACCGGATGGTGCCGAAGACCTTGTCGTCGAACTCCGTCGCGCCGTCGGACGGGCTCTTGAAGCGCACGACGTACGGCTGCCCCTCGAGCCAGTCGCTCTGCGGGCGGTCGCGCCAGATGCGCGGGTACACGAAGCCGTCGCGCTTCTTGCCCTCGGGGAGCTTGGCCTTCATGGCCTCGAGCTCCTCGCGCGTCGTGTAGCACCGGTACGCCTTGCCCTCGGCGACGAGGCGGTCGGCGTGCGCCCGGTACAGGTCGAGGCGCTGCATCTGGAAGTACGGACCGTGCGGTCCGCCGACGCCGGGGCCCTCGTCCCAGTCGAGGCCGAGCCAGCGCAGCGAGTCGATGATGACCTGCGTCGAAGCGTCGGTGGAGCGGGCCTGGTCCGTGTCCTCGATGCGCAGCACGAAGGTGCCGCCGGTCTTGCGGGCCCAGAGCCAGTTGAACAGCGCCGTGCGAGCCCCTCCGATGTGGAGATAACCCGTCGGCGAAGGAGCAAAACGTACGCGCGGCTTCTCCATGGTCGATCGGCGATGCACCTACCGGCGTGCGCCGCGTGGGTCAAGCACGGTTCACGGCGTCCAGCCCCGCCGGACCTCGCGCGCGACGCCCGGGAGGCGCAGCGTCACGCCCGTGGCGTCGATGCGCCGCACCTCGGCGTTCGCCACGCGGTCGCCGACGGTGACCACCCACGCGAGGCGCCCCGCGGTGAGCACGGCCCCCTGCGCACGCGCCCCGGGCACCCACGACCGCGCCACCGGGAGCGTGCCGCGCAGGGCTCCGACGCCGACGTCCGAGGTCCCCTCGCATCGCTGGGGCCAGGGGTCATCGCCGAGGCCGTCGTCGGTGGCGCGGGTGAACGGCCAGGAGAGCGTGGCGCGCAGACCCGTCGCCGCCGGCTCGACGCGCACCGTGATGAGCGCGTGGAGCCCTGGCGACACCGTGAGCAACGCCAGCGTCTCGCCGAGCGCCCGCTCGTCGTCGGCGCGCAGGTCGAGGTCGAGGGTCTCCGCGGTGCGCTGCACCGACAGGAGGCACACGCGCCGTGCGAGCCGCGCCAGGGCCCGCAACGGCTGCACCCGGGAGATCGGCGCGGGCCCCGCGGCCTCGCGCCACAGAAGCACCACGCGGGTCCGCCGCCGGCCAGCGTGCTCGACCTCGTCGCATGCACACGCGACGCGAGGCTCGGCGGTGCGCACCGCTGCACACACGCCGTCCCCGGCGGCGAGGCCGCGCCCTCCGAGGAGGAGCTCCCACGTCACACGATCGCCGTGCGAGCGCGGCGCGCCCGGGGTCGGAAGGTCCGTCGAGGTCTGCAGCATCGCGCGCATCGCGAGGGCTGGGACCCACGGCGACGACGCGGCGTCGAAGGGCTCGGGGCTCAGCGCTGCGAGCGTCGCGACGGCGTCACGGCGCTCGGGCGCGGCCACGACCGCAGCGTCCCGCGCGCCGGCATCAGCGGTCGGCGCGAGCTGCGGGGGTGTCGAGGGGGTTGGGAGGGGACGGACGCAGGCCAGGAGCAGCGCGACCAGGGCGATCGCGCGCAGCGGCATCAGTGCGCGGCGCCGGCGGGGGCCGGGCGGGCGGCGCCAGCGCGGGTGAGGTGGAACTCCACGCGTCGGTTCGCCGTGCGTCCGATGACCGTGAGGTTCGGGCGGATCGGGCGGGTCTGGCCGAAGCCGCGGGCGGTCAGCAGCTCGCCGTTCACGCCGAGGCGGACGAGGGCCTCGCGCACCGCGTCGGCGCGGCTCTGCGAGAGCGTCAGGTTCGTCGCCGGCTGACCCTGGTTGTCGGTGTGGCCCTGGATCTCGACGGCGGTGATCTCCGCGTGGCGGTGCAGCGTGTCGGCGATCTCCTCGAGGAGCGTGTTCGAATCCGGGAGGATCTCCGCCGAGTTCGTCTGGAAGTGCACCTGACGCGTGATGTTCAGGAGGTTCCCGGTGATCGCGACGGACGGGCGAAGCGGGCGGCGCGTGACGGTGATCTCCACCGCGCGGTTGGTGCGCGGCTCCACCGTCGCCTGCTGCGCCGCCGAGCCCATGTGACGGTCGCTCGAGTCGACGCGCACGGTGAACGTGCCGACGGGGAGCTCCTCGGCGGTGACGCGGCCCTGCTCGTCGGTGGTGAGCGTGCGCTCCGCCGGAGCGGTCTGCCCCGCCGGCACGAGGAGGCCCGGCGCCGGCGTCAGCACGACGCTGGCGTTGGCGACGCCCGCGCCGCCCTGCGACGACACGACGTGGATGGCGAGGCCGCCGCGACGCGGCAGCGGACGAAGTTCGCAGTTCGCGTTGACCTCGATGCGGGCGGCCGGCGCGGGGGCCTGGGTGCTGCCCGCGGCGGGCGCCGCCGGGGCCGGCACGGTGACCGTGCAGTCACCCGGCTGGTACTCGGGCTGCGTGATGGCGAGGTGGTACTCGCCCGGGGGCACGTGGCCGGAGCGGAAGCTGCCGTCCGGCGAAGACGCGAGGACGTGCAGGTCGGGGTGGCCCGCGAAGGTGATGATGGCGCTGCCCACGGGCCCGCGCGACTCGGCGTCGTGGATCGCGCCGAGGATGTGCCCGCCCGGCGGCGTGCGGTCGACCTCGCGGGTGGTGATGCGCTCCGGGCCCGCGACCTCGACGCGCTGCACCGGCGGGTGCACGTCGTAGGCGAACGCGGCGCCGAAGTAGAAGGTCCACGGGTTCGTGGGCGCGAGCTCGCGGGAGAAGGTGGAGCTCCCGCTCGTCGCGACGTCGAACGCGAGGAGCGCCGCGAGGCCGCGCACCGGCGGCACCACGCGGGTGCCGATGGTGAAGCGCGACGGCATGGACGAGAAGCCGTTGTTCGCGAGGCAGCCGTCGTCGTCGGCGGCGCCGGCGGGGCCCGTCGTTCCCGACGCCGGCTGGAAGCACGAGTACCCCTGGCGGTTCACCGGGATGCCGACGGTCCACTCGACGAAGGGGCGAACCCACGGGAGCTCGGCTTCGGCGCCGAGGTTGATGCCGAACTGGTCGACGCGGTTCACGCCGAGGGCGTAGCGCTCGATGCGCGACACCTCGAGGAAGCAGCTCGCCTGGATCGCGCCGTTCGCACAGGCCGTGGCGTTGTAGCCGGGCTGCGCGGCGCGGCGGCGGGCCTCGGTGTCGGACACGATGGCGGCGCTGTTGTCGACGAAGTAGTGCGCGTTGAAGTGGAAGCGCAGCGGGACGTTCACGTGGAAGTCGCGCAGGTCGAAGGACGAGAGCACACCGAAGTCGGCGCTGGTCGAGCTGCCGAGCACGCCGATGTCGCCGGAGCGGTTGAGGAGGTACACCGACGCGTAGCCGCCGAGGTGGATGCCGCGCCACACGCGGGTGCCGGCCTTGACGCCGAGGGTGGTGTCGCCGAGCACCTGGAAGAGCTGCGGATGCTCGCGGTCGTCGCTGTTCGCGTACGCGCGGATGGACCCGAAGACCTCGAGGAAGTCAAGCGGCGAGTACGACAGCGTGAGCGTGCCGCCGATGTGCTGCGCCGTGTCCGTGCCCGTCGCCGCGGTGCCGGACAGGCCCGCCGGACGAAGGAACTCGGTGCCCGAGAAGAACTCGCCGGTGAGGCCGAAGCGGAACGAGCCCGCAGCGCCGGTCTGCGCCGAGCGCGTGTGCAGCAGGCCGATGGAGCCGTCGAGGGAAGAGAAGCGCGGAAGCATCCGGGTGCGACGAGCCTCGTCGGTCTCGGGAGTCTCGGGCGACGCGACGGTCGCAGTGCCGGACGCGGCGGGGGTCGCAGGCGTGCCGGGACGGGCCGCAGCGGCACCCGGACGCGCCGCGGGGGCCTCGTCCTCGTCCTCGTCGTCGCCCTCGTCGTCCGCAGCCGCGGCGCGGCCGCCGTTGGCAGCTCTCCCGGGCCCGGTCTGCGCGAGCGCGGCCATGGGCAGAGCCATCGCCTGCGCCACGAACATCAAAGCCATCCAACGAGAGTGCCGCATCGTCGTGTCTCCTCCGCCTGAACCCTTCGGGCGACGCCGACCGCGCCGCGTCCAACCGCGGATCGCACGGGAAATCCCGCGGCACCCATCGGCGCCGCGGTCATACCATCGGCGTTCGAGAAACGTCCAGACTCGGGCGCGCGGCGAAGCAGCCGCGGAACCTATTCCGCGCCGCCCGTCACCGGCTCGAGCACGGCGTCGTCGCCGTCGCCGGCCACCAAGCGCTCCACACGCTTCTCGGCGGCGTCGAGGCGCTGCTGACCGAGCCGCGCGAGGCGCACTCCGTCCTCGAACATGCGAAGCGACTCCTCGAGCGGGAGATCGCCGTGCTCCAGCGCATCGACCACGCCGGTGAGCTTCGCGAGGATCGCCTCGAGGGCCAAGGGTTCCTCGGGGGGCGGGGTCGCGTTCTTCGCGTCGGTGCGTCGCATGGTGCGGATTTGTCCATCGCCCCCCAGGGGCGGGTCAAGGAGCGTCGCCCCGAGCCACGCGCTCTGCCTCCCGGAGACCGTCGACCAGCGCCGCGTTCCACGCGATGCGTCGCGCGGCGGTGATCGCCGCCAGCGCACGTGCGCCGTCGCTACGTGCAAGAACGTGCGCTGCGGCGATGCGCGCCTGGGGGTCCGCCGCCATGAACAGCGCGGCGATGGGCTCGTCGACGGTCGTCGGCATCGCCGGCCGCGGCGGCGACGGCCGCAGCGAGGCCTCCATCGCGGCGCGCACCTCGGCAGCGCGCTCGGCCGCGACCACGCGCGGCAGGTCCGGCTCGGCCAGCGCGGCGAGGCACGCGACCGCCGCCTCACGCTCCGCAGGGTCCCCGATGGCGAGGGCAGCGCGCACCGCCGGAAGCGCCGCCCGCTCGCGCCGTGACGCCACCAGACGCAACGCAGCCTCCCGGGTCAGCGGATCTTCGAGGAGCGCCACGACATCGGACACCGGCACGTCGCCGAAGGCCACGAGGGCCTCGGTGGCCGCAAGGCGCAGCGCCCGCTCCGGCGCACGCCGGGCGACGGCGACCACCACCGCCGCGGCCTCGGGAGCACGAAGCATCCGCACGGCCTCGAGGGCGGCCTGGGCGCGCGCACCGCGAAGCTCCACGAGCGCGCGAGAGAGCTCGACCACGCACTCGACCACGACGCTCGCATCCCCCCGGCGCGCTGCGACGCGCCACCGCAGCGGCAGGTCCGCCGCCGACGCGCCGAGAGCCTCGGGGGCGCGATCGGCGAGGGCGTCGAGCGCGAGCATGGCCACGTCGTCGACGGGCATGACCCCGGCGTCGGCGCGCGCCGCCGCGAGCTGCCCATCGACGGAGCCTGCCGCGTGCATCGCCGCGCGGGCCACCACGGGATCATCTCCGACGCCCACGAGGGTGACGTCGCGCGCCCCCTTCGCCGAGGGCCGCGAGCGCGAGCAGGCGCAGCGTCCGATCGGTCGATGCCATCACCGCGGATCGCAGCGCAGCGTCGACCTCGGCGTCGTCGCCCGGCGCGCGACGCATCGGCTCGAGGCGACGGAGGAGCACGGCGAAGGCTGCCCCGCGACGCACGGCCGGGTCGTCGTCGCGAAGCCGGGCCGCGGCGTCGAAGAGGGCGATGCGCCACGGCTCGCGCAGTCCGTCCGCCGACGTCGGAGAACCCGCGAGGAGCGTCGCCGCGACGGCGATGGAGCGAAGCGCCCTCAGCAGGCTCGACGGGCGGGCGCGGTCTCCCACGCGACCCCTCCGCGAAGCACGCCGACGCCGTCGCGACGCCGCGCGAAGACCTCGAGCTCGCCGAGCAGGTCGTGCTCGCGCCAGCCCGCGTGCACCATGCCCGCGCGGCGGATGATCTTCACCGAGGCCGCGTGCCACGGGAACGTCGACGCCGTGACCGCCGAGACGCCGGGCTGCGCCAGGGCCCACTCGACCATCGCGCACGTGGCCTCGGCGCCGTAGCCCTGGCCCTGCGAGCTCGGCTCGACGCCGTAGGCGATCTCGACGACGCCGTCGTCGTCGGGGGCGCCGTGGAACACGACGCTGCCCACGATGTGCCGGTCGCCGGTGACGGTCGGGACGATCATGAGGCGGTCACCCCAGAGGCGCACCGTCGGGTTCGCGCGAATGCGCTCGAGCGACGCGCTGAACGCCCGCTCGATGAGCGCCGGGCCGGGCCACTTGCCAGGGAAGCGCGCGCCGGCGATGCGCTCGACGTCGGCGCATCGATCGCCCATCGCGGCCTCGACGAGGGGGAGCGTGATCGGCACCAGCTCGAGGCGCGTCGTTCGGATCGGGTCCATCGATGTCGTGTCCGGCATGGCCTTCACCCCTCTGCACGTCGCGTACTCGCGGCCCAAGGAACGACCACCGCGCCCCGGTGATCGCACGAATCGTCCCCGCACTCGGAGAAGTACGCAACGACGCAGCGCGTGAGGAAATGCTTGCCGCACCGCGGCAGCGAAGCGGACGACGCACCTGCGAGGGGCAGGTGCAACCCCAGGGTGTCAGTCGGCTTCGGCGACGCGCGACGAGATGTCGCTCGCGCGCTCGTCGGAGATGTGGAGGGCGCGCTGAAGCTCCTCGAGGAACTCCTGCTCCTCGTCGCCGACCTCGCCGTCGAAGAGGACGAAGAGCGTCGCGAGGGCGAAGGCCTCCTCGCGGGCCTCGACGTCGTCGCCGAGGGTCTTCGCGATGTCGCGGACGCGGGCGCTGATGCCCTCGGCGGCGATGCGCAGGATGTAGCCCTCGACGATGCGCCCGAGGGCGTGGTTGTCGAGGTGGTCGAAGCCCGGCGTGGCGCGGATCTGCTCGCAGAGCTGGTGGCACTCGTCGGTCTCGAGGTGACCGTCGACGCACGCGGCGATGGTCATCGTCTCGAGCAGCGCCTCGTCGGCGTTCGGCGGAGGCGGGATCTGGCTGACGCGCGGCGGCTTGGTAGCGGTGTACTGACGGTGCTTCTTCTGGAATTTCGGCATCGGATCCCTCGGGCGCTGAGACCGGTTGGCGCGACGATACCAGAGCCTCGCGGCGTCGGTTGCACGAACGCCGTGCGTTGCGCCGCTCCTTCGATTCGGGTAGCGGCGAGGCCGCATGTCCCAAGAAATCAGGCCCCCGACGCTCCGCTGGGACGCCGTCCTCGCCCGTTGGATCCTCCTCGCACCGCAGCGCCGAGGGACGCCGAGGGACATGACGAGCCGCGCCGACACGGTGCGCGACGCCTCCCGGTGCCCGTTCTGCCCGGGTCACGAGTCCGACGCCGAGGCGGCCGTGGAGGAGCGCTTCGACGACGACGGTGCGTGGATGGCGCGTGCGTTTCCGAACCGCTACCCGATGACCTGCGAGGTGGCTCCGGAGCCACGGCGCGAGGGCTTCTTTCGCGAGCGCAACGCGGCCGGGCGGCACGAGGTCGTGGTCGAGTCGCCGCGGCACGACGCGGACCTCTCGGACCTCACGGTGGACGCCCTCGCGACGGTGCTGGGCCTCTATCGCGCCCGGCACCGCGCGCTCGCCGCGTTGGACGACGTGCGCTGCGTGCTGCTCTTCAAGAACCGCGGTCCCCGGGCGGGCGCTTCGCTTCGTCACCCGCACGGGCAGCTCGTCGCGAACGCTGTGGTCCCGTCGCTCGTGCGCCGCCGCGATGCGGTCGCCGCCCGCTACCACCGCCGCCACGGGGCCTCGGTGGTGCGCGCCGCCGTCGAGGCAGAGCTCGAAGCGGGCACGCGGGTGGTGGCTTCGCGCGACGGCTTCGTCACGCTCTGCCCCTACGCTTCGTCGCGGTCCTTCGAGACGTGGGTCGTACCGCCGGCCCCGTGGGGAAACTTCGGCGCGACGCCCGACGACGCCCTGGTCCCGCTCGCGTCGATGCTCGGCGAGACGCTGCGCCGTGTACGTCACGCCACCGGCGATGCCGACTACAACCTCTTGCTTCGCGAGCCGGCGGTGCGTGCGTGGGGAGGTCCGTGGGCGCAGTGGTACTTCGAGGTGCAGGTGCGGCGCGGCGGCGACGCCGGCTTCGAGCTCAACGGCGGCATGCCGTGCGCGGTCATCGCACCCGAGGAGAGCGCGGAAGCGCTGCGGAGCGCCGATGTTCTCTGAGCGCACATCGTTCATCGGAGCGCCGACGTCGTTCAGCGAGGCGGTGGCGGCGCGACGACGGGAGTCGGGAGCGCTCCTCGACCTGACCGAGTCGAACCCCACGGCGGTGGGGCTTCCGCCGTTGCCCGAGGCGATGCGCGCGGCGTTGGCCGGTCCGTCGGTGCTTCGGTACGTGCCGGACCCAGCCGGTCCGCGCGCGATTCGCGAGGCCGTGGCGGAGCACTACGCGCGGCTCGGCGTGGCGGTGGACCCCGACCACCTCCGGCTCAGCGCGAGCACCAGCGAGGCCTACGGGTGGCTGCTCAAGCTCTTGTGCGACGCGGGCGACGCGGTGCTCGTCGCGCACCCGAGCTACCCCCTGCTCGACGACCTCGCACGCTTCGAGGGCGTCGCTCTGCGCGCCGTGCCGTCGACCTTCGCCGGACGCTGGGAGCTCGACGTCGAAGGCTTCGCGGCCGCGGCGGACTCCGGGGCGCGCGCCATCGCGCTGGTGCACCCGAACAACCCCACCGGCGCGTACGTGTCGCGCGACGAGCGGGAGGCGCTGTGTGCGCTCGCCCGGGCGCGCGGCCTCGCGCTCGTCGTCGACGAGGTGTTCCTCGAGTACCCGCTGCGCGACGGGGTGCGCGTCGAGAGCGTCGCGCGCTGCGACGACGTGCTGACGTTCACCCTCGCGGGCCTGAGCAAGTCCCTGGCGCTGCCGCAGATGAAGCTCGGATGGGTGCACGTCTCCGGGCCGGCCGAACTGCGCGACGAGGCCCTGCGCCGCCTCGAGCACATCGCCGACAGCTACCTGTCCGTGGGCGCGCCGGTGCTCGCTGCCGCGCCGGCGTGGCTGGCGCAGGCGACGGCGTTGCAGGCCCCGGTGCGCGCTCGCATCGCGACGAACCTCGCGACGCTGCGACGGGTCTTCGACGCACGCTCGGCGGCGACGCTGCGCGCTCCCGAGGGCGGCTGGAGCGCCGTGCTGCGCCTCCCCGCGACGGACACCGACGAGGGCTGGGCCCGCACGCTGCTCGCGCGCGGCGTCGTGGTGCACCCCGGGTACCTCTTCGACGCGACGTCGGAGACCTGCGTGGTGCTCAGCCTCATCGTCGATCCCGGGGTCTTCGCGGCCGGTATCGAGGCCCTGCGCGAAGCCGTCGACGGCTCCGGGTGAGCGCCGCGCGCGGGCGTTGAGGTGCCGTCGAGCGAGCCGTAGGATGCGCGCCGCGCCGCGTCGTGCGGCGCCCTCCCACCGGTTGCAGGAAGCGATGACACACCCACTCACGCAGTATTCGTCCGAAGAGAAGATGTTCCGCGACGCCGTGACGGACTTCGCCCGCTCGCGCGTGGCGCCGCACGCCGCGGAGATGGACCGCGAAGGCCACCTCGTGCCGTCGCTGGTCCCCGAGCTCTTCGAGCTCGGCGTGATGGGCGTGGAGATCCCCGAGGCGTACGGCGGGGCGGGGTCGAGCTTCTTCAACGCGATCCTCGCCGTCGAGGCGCTGGCCACCGTCGATCCGAGCGTGTCGGTGGTCGTCGACGTGCAGAACACCCTCGTCGCCAACGCCTTGCTGCGCTGGTCGTCGGAGGCGCAGAAGCAGCAGTACCTCCCGCGCATGACGCGCGAATGGGTGGGCTCCTACGCGCTGAGCGAGGCGGGCTCGGGCAGCGACGCCTTCGCCCTCGCGACGCGCGCCGAGAAGCGCGGCGACAAGTGGGTGCTCAACGGCCGCAAGCTCTGGATCACCAACGCCAACGAGAGCTCGCTCTTCATCGTCTTCGCCAACGTCGACCCGTCGAAGGGCTACAAGGGCATCACGGCGTTCCTCGTGGAGCGCGGCTTCCCGGGCTTCTCCGTGGGCAAGAAGGAGGACAAGCTCGGCATCCGCGCGTCGTCGACGTGCGAGCTGATCCTCGAGGACTGCGAGGTCCCCCTCGACAACGTGCTCGGCGAGGTCGGCAAGGGCTACCGCATCGCCATCGAGACGCTCAACGAGGGGCGCATCGGCATCGGCGCGCAGATGCTCGGCCTCGCGCAGGGCGCCTTCGACGTCGCCATGCGCTACCTCCACGAGCGCAAGCAGTTCGGGCAGTTCCTTGGCAATTTCCAAGGGTTGCAGTTCCAGTACGCGCGCTGCGCCGTCGACATCGAGAGCGCGCGGCTCATGGTCTACAACGCCGCCCGCCTGAAGGACGCCGGGCAGCCGTTCATCAAGGAGGCCGCCATGGCGAAGCTCCACGCGAGCGAGGTCGCCGAGCGCGTCGCCTCGATGTGCATCGAGTTCGCCGGCGGCGTGGGCTTCACCAAGGACTATCCCCTGGAGAAGTTCTACCGCGACGCCAAGATCGGCAAGATCTACGAGGGCACGTCGAACATGCAGCTCCAGACCATCGCGAAGCTGCTGCAGGCCGACTACGGCTTCAAGGGCTGAGCGCCCCGGCGTCGCCGCGACGCAGCCCTCGACGCACGTTGCGGCGATGGTCCTCGAGCGTCGCGGCGAAGGCCGACCGCCCGTCTCCCCTCGCCACGAAGTACACATCCTCGTCGTGGGTCCGCGTCAGCGCGGCCTCGAGCGCGCGCACGCCCGGGTTCGCCACCGGCGTCGGCGGAAGGCCCTCGTGCGCGTAGGTGTTGTACGGGTTCTCGCGGTCCAGAAGCATCGCGGCGGTGATCGCGTGCCTCGCCGCGCCGTCTTCGCACGACGGCAGCGGGGATACGCGGGCCGCCATGAACGCGCAGCCGTAGGTCACCGTCGGATCGCTCTGCAGCAGCTTCGGTCGAAAGTCGTCGAGGGTGAGCCGGTTCCAGAACACCGACGCCACATGCGCACGGTCCTCCGGCGCGCCGGTCTCGCGCTCGACGAGGGAGGCCACGGTGATCACCGCGCGTCGCGCCGCGCGCTCGTCGCCACCCGCGAAATCCGCCGCCCGCGTCATGCCCTCGGGGTGCGCTGCGGCCACGTCGGCGAAGCGCCGCGCGAAGGCCTCGGTCATGCGCTCGACCACACGCCCCGCAGGGCTGTCCGGCGGAAGGTCGTAGGTGTCGGGAAAGAGCCATCCCTCGAGCGATCCCTCGGCGCCGGCCGCGCGCACGGCCGACGGATCCTCGGTCGCCGCGAGGAAGTCTCGCGCCGCGCACACGCCGCTCGTCTCGAGGCGCCGCGCGATGTCGAAGCGCGTGAAGCCCTCGGGGATCGTCACGCGTACCAGTCCCGCGCTGCCTCGGCGAAGCGTTCGCAGGATCGCCACCGGCGAGAGGTCGTCGCGGAGCGCCACGGTGCCGCGATGCGCCGACGAGGCCGCGCCGCCGAGGGCCGCGAAGAGGTGAAAGAGCCACGGTCGATCGATGGCGTGGGCGTCCCAGAGCGCGCGGGTGATGGAGCCCGCGGAGGCATCCTCGTCGACGGTGATGCGCACGATCGCGCCCTGGCCTCGATGCGGCGTGCGCAGGTACGAAAGCGTCGCGGCGGCCCCCACGAGCAGCGCGACGACGGCCACGGCCCCGACGGTCCATCGCGCGTCCGACGACGGCGCAGCGGGTCGCGTTCCGCGGGCGCGCGGCGGAGCCTTGGGCGTCGGCGAGGGCTTCGGAGCCTTCGGTGCCCTCGGAGGCTTCGGCGCTACGGGTCGTGCTCGTCCGGCCATCGCCCGCCTCCGGAACGCGCGTCGACGTAGGCCTGGAGCAGGATCGCCGCGGCGTGGGCGTCGATGCCCTCGCGGCCCTTCCGACCCGACGCGGTGCGCGCGCGCTGCGCCTCCACGGTGGTCAAACGCTCGTCCCACAGCTCGACGGGCACCTTCACCGCGCGCCGCAGCGACACCGCGAAGCGTCGCGCCGCGCGGGCCTTGGAGCCCTCGCTGCCGTCCATGTTCAACGGCAGTCCGACGACGACCTCGGCGGGCGCTTCGCGCTGCACCACGGCCGCGACATCGCGCACGGCGTCGGACGCGTTCACCAGCGTCACGGTCTCCAGTGGCCGCGCGGGAACGCCCTCCTCCTCGTGCACGGCGATGCCGACGCGACGGTCGCCGAGGTCGACGCCGAGGCGCTTCACTCGAGGCCCTCGTCGTGCGCCACGCGTCCGTCGCCGTGCACCGTCACCACCGCTCCTTGCACCCACGGACGATGCTCCGCGCCATGACCGAAGGGCGCTCCTGCGAGGACGCGCACGCCGAGACCAGCGAGGCGCTCGCGGAGCACCTCGTCGACGGTGACGCCGTCGGGACCGCCACGCGAGTCCGTGAAGCCACCGAGCACCACCGCGCGAACGCCAGCCAACGCCCCGCACGATCGAAGCTGCGTGACCATGCGATCGACGCGGTACGGCGCCTCGCCCACGTCCTCGAGAAAGAGCACGGCGCCGTCGAGGTCGAGCTCCCAAGGCGTGCCGACGAGCGCGGCCACGAGCGCGAGGTTGCCGCCGAGCGCCACGCCCGACACTTCGACGGGCGCCCCGGGATGAAGCACCTCGAGCCCCTCCCACGCAGACGGTCGCGCCCCCTCGAGCACGGCGCAGAGCTCGTCGTCGCGACCTCGTCGACCCATGCCGGCGACCATCGTTCCGTGCACCGAGCGCACGCCGGCGACGCGCCAAAGCGCATGCAGCGCCGTCACGTCGCTGAACCCCACGAGGGGCTTCGGATCGGCCTTCAACCCTGCCACGACACGCTCACCGATGGCGTCGAGGATCCGGGTCGCTCCATAGCCTCCGCGCGCTGCGATGACGGCCCGTACCGCGGGGTCCGTGACGGCGTCGACGAGGTCTGCACCGCGGGCTTCGTCGGGACCGGCGAGGAAGCCTTGCCGCGACCGCGCCGCCGCGCTGACGCTCACCGCGTAGCGTGAAGCCAGCGCACCGAGGCCTGCCTCGAAGGCGTCCGACGGAACGGGTCCGCTCGGGGCGACGACGCGCACCGACGCACCCGGACGCAGCGGGGGCGGCGCCAACGAGACCGTCATCGCGGGGGGCGTGGTCCGCCGTCGCCGGTGAGCAGCACGCCGTAGAGGTCCGGACGACGGTCGCGAAAGAAGCCCCACGCCGCGCGCAGACGCCGCGTGTCGGCGATGTCGAAGGTCGCGAGGGCCACGCCCTCTTCGTCGCGCGACAGCTCGGCGCGCATGTCGCCGCGGTGGTCGGCGCAGAACGAGCTGCCGTAGAAGCGCTGCGCGCCCTCGAGTCCGATGCGGTTGGCCGCGCAGACCGGAATGATGTTCGACACCGCGTGGCCGATCATGGCGCGCTGCCACGGGTCGCGGGTATCGAGCGACGGGTCGTGGGGCTCGCTGCCGATGGCCGTCGGGTAGAGCAACAGCTCGGCGCCGGCGAGCACCATGGCGCGCGCGCACTCCGGGTACCACTGGTCCCAGCAGATGCCGACGCCGATGGCGCCGAAGCGCGTCTGCCACACACGAAAACCCGTGTCACCAGGGCGAAAGTAGAACTTCTCCTCGTAGCCCGGACCGTCGGGGATGTGGCTCTTGCGGTACACGCCGAGCACCGTCCCGTCGGCGTCGATCATCGCGAGGCTGTTGTAGTACGCCGGCCCCGAGCGCTCGAAGAACGACACCGGGATCACCACGCCGAGCTCCCGCGCCAGCGCGCTGAACGCGGCGATGGTGGGGTGGCCTTCGACGGGCATGGCGCGCGCGAACTCGCGGTCGTCTTCGACGGTGCAGAAGTACGGTCCCTCGAACAGCTCCGGCGGGAGCACCACGTTGGCTCCGCGCGCCGCGGCGTCGCGCACGTGCCCGAGCACCCGCGCCACGTTCGCGTCGATGCCGTCGCCCAACGGACACTGGATCACGGCCACGGTGGTCTTCATCGGGCTTCCTCCGCGCGCCGCGACGGCTGCTGCTGGCTGATGCAGTGGAACGCCCCGCCGCCCTCGAGCACGCAGCGCGCCTGCACGGTCTCGACGCGGCGCCCCGGGAACCACGCCTCGACGGCGCGTCCCGCAGCGTCGTCATACGCGGTGCCGTAAACCGGGACGACGACGGCGCGGTTGCCGATGTAGAAGTTGAGGTGGCTCGCGGGCATGACCCGTCCGTTGCCGTCGGTGACGCGCCCCGGCGAGGGCATGGTCACCACCTCGATGCGCCGGCCCCGGGCGTCGCGGAGCGCGCGGACCTCGTCGACGAGACGCCGCAGCACGTCGCGGTTCGGGTCGTCGGCCACTGGCTCCATGAGCGCGACGACGCCCGGAGCGACGAAGCGCGCGATGGTGTCGATGTGCCCGTCGGTGTGATCGTTCACGAGTCCGTCGGTGACCCACAGCAGGGCCTCGCCGCCGCAGGCGCGGAGCACCTGCGCGCCGATCTCGTCCTCGGAGAGACCCGGGTTGCGGTTGGGGTTCAGCAGGCACTGCCGCGAGGTGAGCACCGAGCCCTCGCCGTCGACCTCGATGCTGCCGCCCTCGAGCACGAGCGACGACGCGGTGCTCCTAAGCCCCGACGCCGCGGCCACGGCCTCGGAGACGTCGGCGTCGTGGGGGAGCACGTACTTGCCGCCCCAGCCGTTGAAGACGAAGCGCGACGCGACGACCTCGCCCTTCGCGTCGTGCACGAACACCGGCGCGGTGTCGCGCAGCCAGATGTCGCCGAAGGGGATGCGATGGATGCGCAGGTCGGTGCCGGCGAGCGCGGCGCGGGCCTCGTCGGCGCGCTCGTCGTCGGGGCAGAGCACCTCGAGGCGCTCGCCGCCGTCGCGGGCGATGGCGCGCGCGAACTGCGCGAACGAGGCCTGCACGTCGGGCAGCGCTTCGAGCCAGAGGTCGGCGTGCGAGGGCCATGCGAGCCAGACCGCGTCGTGGGGCGCCCACTCTGCGGGCTGCCGGAAAAGGGCGGTATCCATCGGCCGCGGACACTACCCGCCGGGCCCGCGACGCGGCAACTGGCAGCGCTGCGTACGCCGTGCTTTGGTGCGCGACCATGCACGTCGACCCGAAGGACCTTCCGGCCCAGCTCGAGGCCGCCGCGACGCGGGCGCTCGCGACGGATTGGCGAAACCTCAACTACGCGCTCTTCAACGATCGCATGCGCGCGCCGTCCTTCGTGGTGACGAGCGCCACGGCGTTCCTCGCGCGGTGGACGGGCGCGACGCGCACCATGGAGTTCTCGCGGACGCTGCTGCTCGAGCACCCCTGGGGCACGGTCTCCGAGGTGTTGAAGCACGAGATGGCGCACCAGTTCGTCGACGAGGTGCTCGGGGTTCGCGACGAGACGGCGCACGGGCCGGTCTTCCGCCGCGTGTGCGCGACGCACGCCATCGATGCCGCGGCGACGGGCTTGCCCAAGGACGCCGGGGGCGCCGATCCCGAGACCGACGCGGCGCTGCGGCGCATCGCGAAGCTGCTCGCGCTCGCGGAGAGCTCGAACGAGCACGAGGCGCAAGCTGCGATGAGCGCGGCGCACCGGCTGATGCTCAAGCACAACCTCGACGCCGTGCGCGCGACGGCGCAGCGCGGCTTCGTGCACCGCCAGCTCGGGACGCCGTCGGGGCGCGTCGACGAGGCTTCGCGCTTCCTCGCGGCGATCCTGTCGGAGCACTTCTTCGTGCAGACGATCTGGGTGAGCGTGTGGCGCGTGCGCGAGGGGCGCGCGGCGTCGGTGCTCGAGGTGCTCGGAACGCCCGAGAACGTCTCCATGGCGGAGTACGTGCACTCGTTCCTCGACCACACCGCCGACGCGCGGTGGACGCTGCACAAGCGCGCCCAGGGCATCCGCGGCGACCGCGACCGCCGCGCGTTTCGCACCGGCGTGATGATGGGGTTCCTCGAGAAGCTGCGCGAGGAGCGCAAGGGGCAGCAGGAGCGCGGGCTCGTATGGGCCGGCGACCCCGCCCTCGATGCGTACTTCCAGAAGCGCTTTCCGCGCACGCGGTCGCTGCAGCGATCGGGGGCGGCGCGCAGCGCGGCGCACGTGCAGGGGCACGCCGAGGGCAAGCGCCTGGTGCTGCACAAGGGCGTGTCGGGCACGAGCGGCGGCGGCGGGCCGACGAAGCTCCTCGGTCCGGCGCGCTGACGGCGGCTCAGTCGTTTCCGAGCTGACGCATGACGCCGTCGAGGAGCTCCTGGAGCTGCTGCGGCGACACCTCCGGCGCCGCGTTGGGCGTCGCGCCGGGCCTTGCCGGGTGCCCGTTGCCGCGGAGCATCGGACCGAGCATGCGGAGCGCGTCACGAAGCTCGGGCGGCACCTGCGCGCCGTCGCCGCCGAGCATGCCGCCGAGCATGGCGCTGAGGTCGGCTTCACCCAGGTCCTCGTCGCCGTGGGCCTCGTGGAGCCAGCGCTGCGCGAGCGCGCGGTACCGCGGGGCGTGGGCGCGGTCCTCGGCGGCGAGCGCGTCGACGAAGGCGGTGGGCGGGGCGATGCGAAAGCGCCACGCCATGACGTAGCGGCGCATCGCGCGCCAGAACACCTCGTCGCCGGCGGTGCGGCGGAGCGCGTCGTAGAGGTACGGGCCCTTGCCGTAGACGATGCCCGCGTAGGCCATGGGGCTGTGGAACGCCGACGCCGGGCGGTCCACGGCGCCGTCGGCTTCGCCGAGCATGCGCATGAACTGGTAGTTCATCTTCACCTGGAGGTTCGCGTCGTGCTCGGCCCGCGCCGCTCCGTAGCGGTCGGCGAGGTAGAGCGCGGCGGACCACTGCGCGAGCGACTCGTCGACGAAGGGGTGCGCGCGCGAGTCGCTGCCGACGAGGCCGTGCCACCACTGGTGCGCGACCTCGTGCGCCGTCACGAACTCGAGCATCGACGGGACCATCTGCCCGAGCACGGACTGCACCGCGCCGCCGCCACCGAGCGCTCCGAGCAGCCCGCCCAGGTTGCCGTCGGACGATCCCGCGGTGGTGTTCACGGGCCGGTAGAACATGCTCGCGACGGTGACCAGTCCGGGAAATTCGACGCCGCCCGCGCCCCCCACGAGGGGTGCCTCGACGACGTCGAGGTCGGCGTACGGATAGGGACCGAAGCGCCGCTCGAAGTCCTCGAGGGCGTGCGCGGCGACGTCGAGCACCCGCGCCCCGGCGTCGGCGTGCGCGTGCAGGTAGATGGATCGCACCTCGACGTCGCCCACGCGCCGCGTCGCCACGTCGAGGCCCTCGCCGGCCATCACCGCGAAATCGCGCACCGCCGCCGCGACGACCTCGACGCGCTGCCGTCCGACGCCCGCGCTCACGCCCTCGACGCGGCGCACCGTCACCCCCGTCGTGGCGACGGTGTACCCCGCGGGGAGATCCACCACGGCGTGCACGTTCGCGAGGTCGTCGGAGCCGAGGTCGCCGATGCCCGAGGGCTCCGTTCGCTCCCACGCGGCCCCCTCGCGGCGCGCGAGGACGGCGTAGAAATTCGCCATGCTGACGATGCCGTCGCCGATGGCGAGGAGCCCGTAGTCGCCGCCGCTCTCGCCCGCGGCCATGGCCGACATCGACTCCATGCCCTGCGCCATGAGGTTCGTGCGCCCCGCCGCGATCTCCGGGAGCGTCGCCGCGAGGTCGAGCACCACCCGCGCCCGCGCGCCCGCCGCGAGCGGCGTCGTGAAGCGCGCGACGATCACCGACGGCGACTCCTGGCGCACGGTGCACGCCACCATCCCGCACTCGCCGCGGACGAAGCGCACCGGAGGCACCGGCGCTCCAGCGTCGCCGTGCGCGGCGGCGTGAACGACGTTGCCGTAGACCCGCAGCACGACCTCACGCAGGGGAGCCCCCGAGGTGTTCGTGTAGAACAACTCCTCGCGCAGCGTGAGGGTGCGCAGCGCAGGCTGCAGCGTGAGCGTGAGGTCGTAGCCCGGAAGCCGGTCGAGGGCCGTGATCCCCGCTGCCGCGAGCGCCTCGCGCCCGGCCGGACGCAGCGCTGCGAGGCCCGGCGCGGGGTCGTAGAACGGCACCGCCTGCGCTTCCGACGTGCAAGGGAGCAGGGCGGCGACGACGGCGACGAGCGGGGCGACGACGTGGGTGCGCATCGCGAAGCAGCGTAGCGCGGCGGACGTGGCTTGCGCGGCCGCGACGGTTTCGCGTAGAGCCGCCGGCATCATGGTAGCCACGGTGCATCTCCGGTCCGGTCACGTACAGCCGGTGTGGCTAGGTCACCCGTGGATCTTTGCGCAGGCCATTTCGCGCATCGACGGATCGCCCGAGGCGGGCGACGAGGTGGTCGTCCGCGACCCGCGGGGCAACGCGCTGGGCAGCGGCTTCTACTCCCCGAAGAGCGCCATTCCGGTGCGCATCCTGTCGCGCGCGGCGGCGTCTCTCGATGATGCCTGGCTCCGTCGCGCCATCGGTGATGCGGTGCGCTGGCGAGCCTCGTTGCTGGACCTCCCGAACGACGCCACCAACGGCTTCCGCGCGGTGAATGCCGAGGGCGACAACCTCGCGGGGCTCATCGCCGACGCGTACGGCGACAGCGTCGTGGTGCAGCTCCTCACGGCGGGCATGAAGCGCCGCGAGCGCGTCGTCGCCGAGGCCCTGAAGGAGGCTCTGGGTGCGACCCGGGTCTACGAGGTCGCGTCGCCGAAGCACCAGGCGCTCGAGGGCATCACCGTCACCGAGGGCCTGCTCGACGGCCCCGACGCGGCGCCGATGACGTTTCGCGAGAACGGCGCGGCGTGGAGCCTGCCGCCCCCCGGGTCCGTCGGCGCGGGGCAGAAGACGGGGTTCTTCTTCGATCAGCGTGAGAACCGCGCGCGCGTGGCGACCATGGCCCGCGGACGGCGCGTGCTCGACCTGTACTGCTACCTCGGGGGCTTCGCCTTCGCGGCGGCGCGCGCCGGGGCTGCGTCGGTGATCGCCGTCGACAGCGCGGCGGCGGCGATGGCCACGGCGGCGCGCACGGCCGAGGAGAACGGCCTCGGCGGCGTGGTGCGCTTCGAGCACGGCGACGCGGTGCGCTTCGCGGCGGCGCTGGACCAGAAGGGCGAGCGCTTCGACGTCGTGGTCTGCGACCCGCCGAAGCTCGCGTCGAACGCGCGCGAGGTCGAGGGCGCGCTGCGGCGCTACCGCAAGATCAACGGCGAGGCGGCGCGGCGCGTGGAGCCCGGCGGCGTGCTCGTGACGTGCTCGTGCAGCGGGCACGTGACGCCCGAGGAGTTCCTGCGTGCGGTGCTGGCAGGCGTGCGCGACGCCGGGCGCGACGCGGTGCTCCTGCGCCTCGACGGCGCCGCGTCGGACCACCCCACCCCGCTGGCGTTTCCCGAGGGGCGCTACCTCAAGTGCGCCACGCTGAGGCTGCCGTGATTCCCGCGGACCGCTGCCGTCCGTTGGACTCGGTGTCGCGCTCGACCTGGGCGTCGGTGCGCGGCCTCGCGACGGACCTCGACGACACGTTGACGACGCACGGCGTGCTCACGGCGCCGGTGCTCGCGGCGCTCGAGTCGCTGCGCGCATCGGGGCTCCCGGTGGTGATCGCCACCGGTCGCTCGCTCGGCTGGGCCTCGGTGCTCGCCCGAGTGCTCCCGGTGCGCGCCGTCGTGGCCGAAAATGGGGGCGCGTTCGTGCTCCGGGAACATGGCCGGGTGCGCACGGCGTTCCTCGACGACGATGCGACGCGGATCGAGGGCATGGCGCGGGTCGAGGCGTGCGTGCGGGCGCTGACGGAGCGCTTTCCCGCGCTGCGCACCGCCGAGGACGGCACCGCGCGACGCACCGACCACGCCCTCGACGTGGCCGAGCACACGGTCGTCGACCCGGCGGTGGTCCGCGAGGCGATGGCCCTCGCGCGCGCCGAGGGTCTTGCATGCATCGCGAGCAGCATCCACCTGCACCTGTCGTATCGGGAGCCCGACAAGGTCGCGGGGCTCCGCGCGGCGCTGCTCGCGCTCGGCCTCGACGCTGGCGAGCTCGGTGACCGCTGGGTGTACGTCGGCGACAGCCCCAACGACGCGGGTCCCTTCGGTGCGATGGCGTTGTCCGTGGGCGTGGCCGGCGTGCGCCGCTTCGCCGGGCGCATGCCCGCGTGGCCGGCGTACGTCACCGAGGCCGACGGCGGCGCGGGCTTCGCGACGGTGGTGGCCGCGCTGCGAGCGGGGAGCGAAGGGTGAGCGGCGCCCGCACGGTCCCGTTGGCCATCGCCGGGGTGTCGCTGGTCGTCGCCGTCGGCGCCGTGCTCGTCCTCACCCGCCCCGGCAGCGCTCCGCCGTCGCTCGCAGCCGCCCAAGGCGAGGCGCCGCTTCCCCGTAACGCGGGCGAGCCTCCGCCGGCCGTGGACGACGACCACGCGTTCGCCCCGGGCTCGCCGGGCGCTGTCTCCGAGCGCTTCCTGCGGTCGTTCTGGCGCGCGCACTACGACGACGCCGCGGCGCTCGCGGCCGACGACACCCTCGCGCGCTGCCGTCGGGACCAGCGTGCTGCCACCGAGCTGCCCCCCGACGCCGCGGAGCTGTACCGCCGCGTGCGCGTGTACCGCGAGGCCTCGCGCTACCGCCTCGAGCGCGTCACCGTCGAGGAGCTCCCGCCCGACGCGCAGGGCTCGGCGCGCCGCCGCGTCACCGGCGAGGCCCACGCGACCGGACCGTCGCCGGACGACCAGCGCATGGTCGAGAGCCGTCGCGGCCAGCAGCTCGTGCTCGTCCTCCGCGGCGGCGCCTGGCGCGTCGCCGAGTGGACCGCCACGCCGGCATCCGCCGCCGACGGAGGAGCGCGATGAAGCCCCGGCCGCCGTCCGACGAGCTCTTGCAGCGCGGCACCCGCGAGCACTACGACGACCCGGCGTATTACGACCACACGTATGCCCGGCGCCGCGACGACGTGGCGTTCTACGTGGCGGCCGCGCGCCGTCTCGGATCGCCGGTGCTCGAGCTCGGCGCGGGCACCGGGCGCGTGACGATCCCCACGGCCCTCGAAGGACACACGGTGACGGGCCTAGAGCTCAACGCCGCCATGCTCCGCCGCGCGCGGGCCTCGGCAAAGGAGCAGGGCGTTCCCGCGGAGCGCATCACCTGGCGCAAGGCCGACATCCGGAGCTTCGATCTCGGCGAGCGCTTTCCGCTGGTGATCGCGCCGTTCAACGCGCTGCTGCACCTGTACGAGCCCGACGATTTCGCGGCGTGCTTTCGGTGCGTGCGCGACCACCTCGCGCCAGGCGGGCGCTTCGTCTTCGACGTGCACGTGCCGTCGCTCACGGAGCTTCGCCGCGACCCCGACCGGGTCTTCGTGGGGCGCCCGGTGCGGCACCCGACGCTCGGTCGCGCGCGCTACGCCGAGCAGTTCCACTACGACCCGGTGAAGCAGGTGCAGCACATCACCATCCGCTTCGAGCCCGAGGACGGCAGCCCCGCCGTGGAGACGCTCCTCACGCAGCGGCAGATCTTTCCGGCGGAGCTGCGCGCGCTGCTCGCGTTGGGCGGGCTGCGCATGGCCCGGCGCCTCGGGGGCTTCGACGGCGAGGCCTTCGGTCCCGACGCGGGCGTGCAGATCATCGAGGCGGTCGCCGCGTCGTGAGCGGACCCCTCGAAGGGCTCGTGCTCACCGCGAGCGACGGCGGCGTGACCCTGGCCGTGCGTGCGCAGCCACGGTCGTCGCGCGAGGCCATCACCGGCGTGCGCGACGGCGCGCTTCGGGTGTCGCTCACGGCGCCGCCGGTGGAGGGCGAGGCCAACGCGGCGCTGTGCGCGTTCCTCGCCAAGGTCGCAGGCGTGGCGAAGCGAGACGTGACCCTCGTCGCAGGCGATGCCCGGCGCGACAAGCGCGTGCACGTCGCGGGCGTCACCGAGGCGTCGCTGCGCGCGGCGCTCGAGGCCCGCGCCCAGCGCTGACGGTCAGTGCTTGAAGAACTGGCGGATACCGCCGGCGGCCTCGCAGAACAGGATCGCGCAGCTGCGCCGATCGGACTGCTTCATGCGGTTGCAGAGCGCGCCGAGGTCGTCGTCGGCGTCGATGACGGTTCCCTCGGCGGGCTGGTTCGAGCGCTCGTCGTAGCGGCAGTCGTCGAGGGCGACCCAGCGACCGCGGAAGCGACCGTTGGAGCAGATCTCGGACCACGACAAGCGAGCCAATGGACTGAGGCCCATGAGCGTCTTCAGTTCCTCTCGAAACCCTGCGCTGCTGCGCGCAAGGAGCGCCCCGGGACACCGCGCACCGTGCGCGATGGAGGCTCCGCGTCCGCCGGGAGGTCCGTCTCGGAGTCGATGGATGCGGCAACGCGATGCACTGCGTCGGCGGTCGTATCGTTCATCGGCTCGTCATGGCCTCGAAGGCGGCACCGGCCCGCCCCCTCTCCGTCGCTCACGCGCTCGGAGGGGTGACGAACCGGCAACGACGATGATGCAGAACGGCGATGGACGCAAGGGCCCGCCGCACGCTCACGGCGCGCCGCAGGACGACCCGAAGTGATCCGACGCGCTCACGCGGCAACCCGCGGAGCGCATCTGCCGGAAGAGACCCTGCGCGGCGCTGCACCGGCCGTTGAGGATGAGGTCGTCGATGCGCCCCTCGCCGCCGCACGGGTTCGCGCGGCGCTGCGGAGCCTGCGCCTGCTGCTGCGGAGGATCCTGCTGCGGCGGCGGCTCGGGCTGGATGGAGTTGCCCGGGATCGGCTGCATCGTCGTCCCGTTGCCCGGCGCCGGCACCGGCTGGATCGTCGGCGTCGGCGACGGGATGGGCTGGATGGCGTTGCCGGTCGGCGCCGCCACGGAGCCGGTGTTGGTGCCCGCGGTCGTCGTCGCGGTGGTGGCCGTCGTCGACGCCGTGGTGCTCGTGCTCGGCGTCGTGTTAGCCGGGTGGTCGTTGTTGCCGCCGGACATCGCGATGGCTGCGACGCCGCCCACGACGACGACCAGGGCGACGACGCCCGCGATGATCTTTCCGCTGCCGCCGCCCGCGGGGCGCTGCTGCGGAGGCGGCGCGTAGCCCTGCTGCGAGCCGTACGGGTTCGGCTGCGATCCGTACTGTCCGTAGGCGGGCTGGTTGAAGCCCGGGTTCGACGGCGGCGGCTGCACGGGGTTGAAGCCCGCGTTGGACGGCGCCGGCGTGTATCCCTGGTTCGATCCGTACCCCTGGTTCGACGGTGCTCCGAACGGCGTCGGCGTCGGGTAGTTCACCGCCATGGTCTGCGGAACGTTGGGCCCGCCGGGCGAGGACGGGTGCATCGGCGTCGGCGCCATGCCGCCCGGGGCGCTCGTGTTGCCCTGCGACGTCGAGACGGCCCAGTCGGTCCCCGCGTTGGTGTCGCCGGTGAAGTCGCGGAGGAAGTCGGCCATGCTCCCCGGACGCTGCGCCGGCTCCTTGGCGAGCGCGCGCATCGTGGCGGCCTTGTGCCGCGGCAGGATGGTGGCGCCGTGCGCGTGCATCTCGAACGGCACCGGCGGCGCGGTGAGGTGCTTCGTCGCCCACTCCCACGGGGTGTTCGCGACGAACGGGAGCTGCCCCGTGAGCATCTCGTAGACCATGACGCCGAGGGAGTAGATGTCGCTCGTGGCGCGGAGCGGCTGCCCGGTGAACTGCTCCGGAGACATGTACGGCGGCGTGCCGAGGACCATGCCCTGCTTGGTGAGCTTGGCGTCCTGCGCGTCGCTCGACTCGTCGCGCTTGGCGATGCCGAAGTCGAGCACCTTCACGAAGTCGCCCTTCTGGCCCTTCTGCGTGAGGATCACGTTCTCGGGCTTGAGGTCGCGGTGCACGATGCCGTGCTCGTGCGCCTCGCCGAGGGAGCCGCACACCTGCTGCAGGATGTGCTCGATGCGCTGCGGCGCCATGGGCCCGCGCGCGATGATATGCGCGAGGCTCTCGCCCTGGATGAACTCCATCGCCACGAAGAGCTTGCCGTCGGGGAGCTCCCCGCTTTCGTAGAACTTGATGGTGTTCGGGTGGTCGAGCAGCGACACCGTGCCCGCCTCGCGATGGAAGCGCGCGATGATCTGCGGGTCGCCGGCGAGGTCCGGCTGCAGGGTCTTGATGGCCACGGGGCGCACGCGGTCGCCGAGCTTCTGCTCGCCGAGGTACACCTTGCCCATCCCGCCCTCGCCGATGATCTTGACGATCTTGTAGCGGTTCTCGGCGATGTTCTGGCCGATGAGCGGATCGTTGTCGTGTCCCTTAGCGTCCATCGTCGTCCCAGCCTGCCTTGCGTGCGCCCACCCGTGACCTCGACACCTGCGTACGCAGTGCCGCGGCGATCTATTCGAGTAGAGCGTTACGGCACCCGGACCTTTGGCGCAACCGCCCCCGGCGTCAGCGCAAGGGCTGCGCGGCGACAGGCGAAGGCGCAACCGGCGCGGCGTTCGGGACCGGCGGCGCGGGTGCGGGCGGCGACGATGCCGGCGTCTCCGGGGGCGTCGCGGGCAGCGGACACCCCCGGCGCTGCGGATCGGGATGGGGCCCCGCGGCCTCGTCGCGGCAGCGATCGTCGACGTCGAGCACGCCGTCGCCGTCGTTGTCGGGATCGGGGCAGCCGTCCTCGTCCTCGAAGCCGTCCTCGTCCTCGTCGACGAAGGGACAGCGGTCGTCCTCGTCGGGGATGGCGTCGTGGTCGTTGTCCTCGGGGCAGCCGTCGTCGTCCTGGTAGCCGTCGAAGTCCTCGCGGAGCCCGATGCAGTGGTCGATGGCCGGGTCGTCGCGGAGCCCGTCGTGGTCGTCGTCGATGAACCGCGGAGCCCACTGCAGCGAGAACACGCCGCGCACCGCCGACACGCCCGGCGCCGGCGTCACGCCGAAGGCCGCGCCCGCCGCGAGGGTCCACTCGCCGAAGACGCTCTGGAGGCCGGTGCCGAGCTCCACCGGCGTGTTGGCCGCACGAAACGGGTCGCGCGCGTCGATGGATCCCACCACCGTGAGGTACGTCGACGCGTACGCGCCGGAGAGCACCGCGGCGCCCGCGAGCGCCGGCTTCACGAGAAGAAAGATCCCGGCGAGCGCCGCCTCGACGGGGCCGCGCATGGCGAAGGCGAAGGTCACCTCGTCGCGCAGCGGGTGGTCGAGGAGGCACGACGACGACGTGGCATCGGCGCAGAGCGCCGGCTGCGCGGGCCAGGTGCCGTCGAGGCGCGCGCGGTAGCCGAGCGACACCGACGCGAAGAGCCGCGAGAGGCGGTAGTCGGCCACCACCGAGACGTGGGCGGCGGGCGCTCCGAGCCCCGCGTAGCTCGCACCGCCGGACAACGGCACCGACGCCGCGGCCTGCAGCGCGAAGCCGAAGCCCTCGCGGCGCTCCCGGGCGTGCTGCGCGGCCTGCGCGGGGGTCTCGCGGGAAGGCGCTCCGTCGAGCTCGGCGCGCGTCGACCAGCGGTACGAGAGGCGCACGTCGCCGAGCGCCGTCGACGGCGGCGCGGGAGCCCCGGGAACGCTCTCGCCCTCCTGGAAGAGAAGCATCGGGACCTGCAGCGCGAGGCCCGAGCGCGAACCCAGGCCGACCTGCACCGCGAGCGTCGCCCAGAGCTGGTCCCGCAGCAGCGATCGGCGCGTTCCCGACGCGTCCACGGCGACCAGCGGATCGCGCACGAACTCCGTGAGCAGCCCGACGTTCCAGCGTCCGTGGCCAGGCACGAGCGTCGACTCGACCCACGGCACGGCATCGCCGTCCACCGCCGCCACGGGACGCCACGGACCGCCGTCGGCGCGCGTCGCCGGAGCCTGCGCGAGGGACACGGACGGCGACAGGACCAGGGCGGCGGCGAGGGCTGTGCGCTTCATGCGGACGGAGTGCCACCGTACCATGCGCAGCGATCTCGACGGGTCCGCGCGATCGTGCGACAGAGCGCGCCATGCACGTGCACCTCATCGGCGTCGCCGGCACCGGCATGGGCGCCTTCGCGGGCCTCCTCAAGGCCGCGGGACACCGCGTGACCGGCAGCGACACGGCGTTCTATCCTCCCATGGGCGACGCGCTGAAGGCCTACGGCGTCGAGACCATGCTGGGCTTCGACCCGGCGCACCTCGTCCCCGCGCCGGACCTCGTCGTCGTCGGGAACGTCTGCCGCAAGGAGAACCCCGAGGCCCGCGCGGCCATCGACGGCGGCCTCGCATACCGGTCGTTTCCGAAGGCCCTCGGCGAGCTCTTCCTCGCGACGCGGCGCTCGCTCGTGATCGCCGGCACGCACGGCAAGACCACCACCACGGCGCTGGTCTCGTGGCTCCTCGAGGCGTGCGGCCACGACCCGTCGTTCCTCGTGGGCGGCCTCGCGAAGAACTTCGACGCGAGCTACCGCCTCGGGCGCGGCGCCGCGTTCGTCGTCGAGGGCGACGAGTACGACTCGGCGTTCTTCGAGAAGATCCCGAAGTTCTGGTCGTACCGACCGTGGGCCGGGATCATCACCTCCGTCGAGCACGACCACGTCGACATCTACCCGACGGCCGACGCCTACCGCGACGCCTTCGCGGGCTTCGCCTCGCGCATCGCTCCCGAGGGAGTGGTCGTCGCGCACGCACCCGACGCCGACGCCGTCGCCGCGGCCCGTCGCAGCGCGGCGCGCACGGTCTTGTACGCCTTGAGCACGGACACGCTGCCCGACGGCGTCGAGGCCACCTGGGTCGCCGCGCCCATCGCTCCGACGGCCGGACTGCAGCCCTTCGAGCTCTTCATCGGCGGCTCCTGCGCCGGGGTCTTCTTCTCGCCGCTCATGGGCGCGCACAACCTCCGCAACACCGTGGCCGCCATGGCGCTGCTCGCCGAGGGCATGGGCGTGCCGGTGCCGTCCATGGCCCGCGCGCTGCGCGACTTCAAGGGCGTCAAGCGCCGCCAGGAGCTCGTCGCAACCGTCGGCGGCGTGCGCATCTACGACGACTTCGCGCACCACCCGACGGCCGTCGACGAGACCCTGCGCGCGATGCGGGGGCATCACCCCGAAGGGCGCCTCGTCGCGATCTTCGAGCCGCGCTCGGCGACGGCGTGCCGCAACACGCACCAGCACGCCTACCCCGCGGCCTTCGACGCCGCGGACCTCGCGCTCATCGCGCCGGTGGGACGCAGCGAGATCCCCTTGGACGAGCGCCTCGACGTGCCGGCCATCGTCGAAGCGGTGCGCGCCCGGGGACACGAGGCCGACACCTTCGACCCTGGACCCTCCAGCGTCGACGCGATCGTGGCCCGCGTGGCCGCGTACGCGCGCCCCGGCGACACCGTGGCGGTGCTGTCCAACGGAGCCTTCGGCGGCATCCACGGCAAGCTGGCGCAGGCCCTCGGAGCGGCGTCGTGAGCGACGGCGTGCGCACCGCCCGCGGGACCGTCGCGGTGAACGCCCGCGGCTTCGGCTTCTTCAACGAAGAGGGCTCGGAGGCGAGCGCCTTCGTGACGCCGCCGGAGCTGAACCGCTTTCTGTCCGACGACGTCGTCGACGCCACGGTGACCACCGGCGACGACGGGCGCAGCACGGCCTCGAAGCTCGTGCTCGTGATGCGCCCCCGCACCGAGCTCTATGGCCCCGTGGTGCTTCATCGCGGGGCGCCGCACGTGCGCGTGGACCGCGAGGTCGCGAACACCGACTGGCCGCTGACGTGCGAAGGAGCCGCCCCGCCCGCCGGTGCGCAGGTGCTCGCGCGCATCGACGGCACCCGCGCGGTGCTGCTCGAGGTCGTCGACGCGCCGGACTCGCAGGCGCTCGTGCGCGTCATGGCCCGGCACGGCGTCGCCGCGAGCGTGGACCCGTCGGTGCTTCGCGAGGCCGAGGCCGCCCGCACGATCCCGCACGCCCTCGGCAACAGGCGCGACCTGCGCGACGTGCCGACGGTGACCATCGACGCCGCGTCGACGCGGGACATCGACGACGCGATCAGCGTGCTGCCGGCCGACGCCGACGGTGCACTGCGGCTGCTCGTCTCCATCGCCGACGTGGGCGCCTTCGTCCGTGAAGGCAGCCTCCTCGACGCCGACGCCCGCGCCCGCGCGACGAGCGTGTACCTCGCGGGCCGCGTCGTCCCGATGCTCCCCGACGGCCTCTCGTCGGACTGGATCAGCCTGCTCCCGGGGGTCGACCGTCTGTGCCTCACCGCGGAGCTGCGCATCGACGCCGAGGGCGCCGTGCTCGCAGTGGACGTCTACGAGAGCCTCGTGCGCTCGACGGCGCGGCTCACCTACGACGAGGTCGCCGCGTTCCTCGACCGCAGCGAGGTGTCGCCGGAGGTGGCGAAGGTTCGAGCGGCCGCGCCGTGGTGGCGCACGGTGTCGGCGCGCCTCGCCCTCGCCCGCGCTCGACGCGGCGGTGTCGCCATCGCGCGCGACGAGGCCCACGTGGTGCTCGATCGGGCGACGGGCCTCGCGACGGGCATCGAGCCGGTGCGTCCGACGTCGGCGCACGTGCTCATCGAGCGATGCATGGTGGCCGCGAACGAGGCGGTCGCGCGCTGGCTGGTGGAGCGCGGCGTCCCGGGCGTGTTCCGCGTGCACGACGCGCCGGACCCCGACGCCGTGCGGCAGATGTCCGAGACCGCCGCGCGCTTCGGCTACACCGCGGGCTTCGGAGCGTCGCTGTCGCCGCTGGGCCTCGCCGCCTTCGACCAGCAGATCTCGGGCTCCCCGAGCGAGCCGGCGATGCGCGGGGTGCTGCTGCGCTCCCTCGGTCCTGCGCGGTACACGGTGTACCCGTCGCAGCATTTCGGGCTGGCGGCGCCGCTCTACCTGCACTTCACGTCGCCGATCCGGCGCTACGCCGACCTCGTGGTGCACCGCCTCGTGCGGGCGTACCTCCAGGGAACGCGTGCGTTCACGCTGCGCGACCCCGACGTCGAGGCCCTCGCCCGGCACATCAACCACCGCGCCAAGCTCGCGGCGCGCGCCGAGACGGACCGCCACCGCATACTGGTCGCCGGCTACATGGCCAGCCGCGTCGGCGAGACCTTCGCGGCGCGCATCGTGAAGATCCGTCCGTTCGGCGTGGTGGCGCAGATCGACACGACGCTGGTCGAGGGCACGGTGCCCTTCGAGGCGCTCCCCGACGGGCCCTGCGAGCCCGATCCGCTCCGCGGCGAGGTACGCACCCGCACGGGCAGCTACGCCATCGGCGATGCCCTCACGGTGCGCGTCGTCCGCGCCGATCCCGAGCTCGGACGCGTCGAGTTCGGCGTCGCCGAGGCGTGAGCGGCGCGCCGTCGAGGGCTGGACTTCCGCTCGGGTCGGCTCCTATCTCCCGCCCGATGTCGTCGTCCTCCTCGGCACGTCGCCTCGTCGGTGCGGCGCTCGCTGCGTGCCTCGGCGTCGCGCCCGCGTTCGCAGGCGCCCAGGGCGTCGAGCACCGCGGGCTCATGGGCCGCGTCGCCGTGGGCGTCGGCTACGTGGGCTCCACCGCGTCGGACAGCTCGAGCTCGCTGACCATCGCCGGCGTCTCGCCCGGCTTTCAGCTCGCCGTCGGCGCGTACGCGATCCCGAACCTCGCGGTGCACGGCACGTTCTGGGGAGGCGCCGCGATCAACCCCTCGGTGGCGTTCACCAGCGCGCTCGGCAGCGGCAGCGTCGCCACGAGCGGGGCCAGCGTCTTCGCGTGGGGACTCGGCGGCGGGCTCACGTACGTCGTCGCGCCGCTGAACCTGTACTTCACCGGCTCCCTCGGCGTCGGACTTCTCAGCGCGTCGTCGGTGCGCGGCGGGGTGACCACGACGGCGAACGCGTCGGCGGGCTTCGCGTTCATCCTCGGCCTCGGCAAGCAGTGGTCCGTGGGCCGCACCTGGGGCTTCGGCATCTCGGCCCAGGTGGGGTGG
>CAIMWA010000448.1 GCA_903845045.1 uncultured delta proteobacterium
CGCGCGCAGCGTCCCGCAGTCGCGCTGGGGAAGGACGCCCGACTCCCACCAGCTCGGGCGGTAGACCTGCTCGAGCATGCGCTGCGGAGCCATGTGGAAGCACGTCGCCGCGCGCACCGCGAGGTTCGACACCTCGGCCTGGCTGAACCCGCAGAAGCTCCGCACGCGGCGTCCGGCGTCGACGGAAGCATCGCTGGCGGCGTCGCTCGCCGGTGCGTCGACGGACGCCTCGACGGGCGCAGCGTCGCGGGTCACCGCATCGGTCGCCGGGGCGTCCTGCGGAGTCCCCGCGTCGAAGGCGCCGAGGTCGAGCGAGGGGCCGTTGTCGGCGGGTGGGATCGCGACGCCCGAATCCGCGCTGTTCAGCCCCGACGGGCGGTCATTTCCGCCGCAGCCCACGAAGGCGCAGGACACGAAGCACACGGCGATCACGGAGCGGCGCGGGGTCATCGCTGCACTGTCGCAAGAGGGGGCACGGCCGCGCAAGGCGAAGGGTCACTCCTCGGGTGCGTCGGCGCTCGTCGTCGTCACGGGGTCGCGGTCGTCGCCGGCGGGGTGGCCGTCGTCGTCGAAGAAGCCCGCGGCCAGCACCGACGCCGCAGGGCCGAGGAGCACGCGTCCGCGCGCGCCGGCGACCCCGTCGTCGAAGACCACGTACTGCGGCAGCAGGTCCGGCAGCGACACCGAGCGCAAGACGGCTTCGGGCGAGCGGCCGCTCACGACGAGCAGCGCGCGCCCCGGGCGGTCCGGGTCCTCGGCGGTGAACACCGTGCCGACGGACGACGCGGCGAAGCGGTGCGACCCCACCGCGACGGCGCTCTCGCCGAGGTCCACCGGAAGGCGCGCGGCGACGCGGCCGAGCACGGCGTTGTCCCGAGGCGTTCCGATGAGCACCAGCGTTCTCCCCGCGCCCATGGCGTCGGTGTATGCGCGGTCCGTCACCACCGGGTAGCGCAGCGGAACGCCTCCCCGATGCGCCCACGCCCGCGCCGTGCGCTCGTAGAGCGGGCGTGCGGCCGCATCGCCGGTGCCCACGACGAAGAGCATCGGCGTGTCGAAGACCTCGCGGATGGGCCCTCCCGCGCGCACCGTCACGCGCTCCGAGGCGATCCAGTGCCCGTCGCGGCGCCGAAACGATGCGCTCCCGGTGTGCGGCAGCGGCAGCGCGTCGCCGTCGAGGGTGACCCGGGGAGCGGCGGTCGCCGCGAGGAGTTGCGCGGGGACCGAGAGGGTGAGGGCTGCGACGCCGTCGGTGCGCACGGCGACGTCGCCCGAGGCGCCCACCGTCGCGTCGATGTCGCCCCAGCGGCCGGTGCGGGCTCGCCGCGCGCCGTCCGTCGTGCCCGGCGCGAGCAGCGCGTCGATGGTCACCCAATCGCTGTGGTTCCAGCGCAGCTCCGGGGTGCGAAAGCGCACGTGCCGCGGCGCCGCGTCCCGGCGAAAGCGCGCGAAGTGCGGGACGATGCGTCCTCCCGCGTAGGTCTGCGACCACACGTTGTGCCCCAGCGGAGGCCACTCGACCTCCTGCGCGTACCCGAGCTGCTGGTAGCGATCGACGAGGACCTGCGAGTTCGCGAGGGGGCGGTCGAGCGTGCCTTGCACCAGGTACATCGGCAGGTGCAGCCCGTTCTCCGCCGCGTTGGCGTTCGAGCGCAGCTCCATCAGGAACGTCTCCCACGGGCGGCGCACGGTGCGCGTGTCGGTGCGCACGAAATAGCTGTGATAGCCGCACAAGGGCGCGATGGCGGCGAAGCGGTCGGGGTGGTGGAACGCCACGCCCGCCGCGCCGATGCCGCCCATCGAGAGGCCCGTAAGGTAGACCCGGGCTGGGTCGATGCCGTAGGCGCGCTGCACCGCATCCATGGCCGCGACGACGTCGACCTCGCCCTGCTGGCGGTAGCCCGCGTCGCCGTACCCGTAGGGCGCGAGCAGGAACGCGTCGGTGTCGGGCAGCGGCGGGAGATGGCGCTCGGCGCGGGTGCGGTCCTCGTGCTCGTCGTAGAGGCCGAGCAGCACCGGCAGCATGCGATGCGAGCCGCCGTGGAGGCCGTGCAGCCCCACGATGAGAGGCCACGTCCGCCCCGGGCGCGCGCGCGGCGGGACGTAGAGCGAGAACTCCTGCAGCGTTCCGTCGAGGGGCGAGCGCCAGGCGCGGTGCATCGGCCCGGTGCGGCCCGCGTAGGGATCGCGGCCGGCGGCCAGATCGCCGACGAGGCCCTCGAGCGTCGCGGCCTCTTCGCGAAGGTGCAGAGCGTCCGGATCGCCAGCGGAAACCAGCCTCCCCAGGCGCAATGCCAGCGCCTCCACGGAGGCCACGGCGTCGTCGCTCACGGACCCGCCGCGAGGCTCCGTGGCCCAGGGCATCGGCGACGGTGCGGCGTCGAAGGATCCGTCCAGCGGCGAGAGCACGGCGCGAGCGTGGAGCAGCGCGGCGCGCACCCGCGCATCGACGGCGACGCGGGCGTCGCTGGCGAGCGGTCCCAGGACGGCGTGAACCTCGTGAAGGCCCTCCGCAGCGACGGTGATCGACGCCTCCACCGCGGGAGCCGATGCCGTGGCCGCAACCGGAACGGCGACGTCGGCGGAGCCCATGCTCGACAGCACGAAGCGCGTGGGCATCGCACCCGCCGACGTCGCGACCCCGCCGGGAAACGCGAAGGTCGCGGTGACCCGCGTCCCATCGGCGACGACCGCGCGTGCGAAGGAGGCGTGGAGGGCGCGGGCGGTGAGGGCGGTGCACGCCTCGGCAGCGACGCCGGGAAGCGTGACCGTGAGCGAAGGATCGGGGAGGTGATCGGCGCCGGTGATGCGCACGAACAGGTCCGGACCCTGGCGCGCGACGGAGGTGAGCACCACGGTGTGCGAGCCCGCGGCGAGGTCGAGGCGCACGGCGTCGTCGTCCTCCCTTGCGCGGCGCGCGAGGGCGCGATGGAGCACCTCGCGTCCGTCGACGTGCACCGCGAGGGCATCGTCGGATCCCACGAAGAGCCACCGCACGCCCGCCGTCGAGGCCTCGAGGCGCAGCGCGGCATGGACGACCCGTGGTGCGCGTCCGCCGAGCGCGCGTCCGGCGTGGAGCGCGGGCTCGTCGTCGACGCCGGTGCGCCAGCCCGGCGCGTCGATGGAAGGGAGCGCCGAGACGGCGCGGGTCAGCGCCCCGTCGAGCGTCGCGCGGAGCGTCGGCCGCGGCACGAGCGCCCCGGGGCCATCGCCGGCGCGGAGCAACAGCGTCGCCACCTCGCCCTCGGGACCCGGGAGCACGCGGCACTGCGCCCGGGCTGCGGGCGACGCGCAGAGGGCGGCGGCGGCGAAGGCGAGGGGGCGGGCACGGGCGGCGATGATCCACGTCGGGGCCATGGGGGTCGCGTCGCTTTACGCCCCCGGGGGACCTGTCGCATAGTGACCGACAGCGTGGTGGACCCCGCAATGGCGCGGGGTTCGTCCGTCCTGCCCCCCACCGCCCCGCAAAGGGAACCGCATGTCTCACGTCCGGATCGCGCTTGTTGGAACGGTCATCGCTGTGCTCGCGGCGGTCGGCTGTGGTCGCTCGGAGCTCGACGTCGACTACGACGCTTCCATCGGCGCCGACGTGCGGCCGACCGAGGGAATCATCGATGACGGCGGCGACGCTTCGGTGCCCGACGGGGCGCTGCCCGACGGCGACACCGACGCGGACGTCACGGTGCTCGACGTGCCGGTCTTCGACGGGCCCGACCTCGACGTTCCGCTGCCGGACGTGCCCGGAATCGACATCCCGGGCGTCGACATCCCCGGACTCGACATCCCGGGCCTCGACATTCCGTTCCCGGACGTCCCCCCGACGGATGGCCCGCCGATGTGCTCGGCGCCGCTCCAGCAGTGCGGCGCGACGTGCGTCGACCTCACGTCGGACCCGAACAATTGCGGCGCCTGCGGCCGCGCGTGCACCGGCGGCATGTGCGCCATGGGCACGTGCGTTCGCGTGTGCCCGGCGCCTCTCTCGAACTGCACCGGCGCCTGCGTCGACCTCACCTCCGACGCGCACAACTGCGGCGGCTGCGGCACCTCGTGCGGCACCGGCCAGGGGTGCGTCAGCGGCGCCTGCCAGACCATCTGCCCGGCGGGCCAGGTGCTGTGCGGGCGCGTCTGCGTCGACACGCGCAGCGACCGAGCCAACTGCGGCGGCTGCGGCGTCGCGTGCCCGGCCACCTCGGTGTGCGCCAGCGGCGCTTGCTCGTCGATCTGCGACGTCGGCCAGACCAACTGCAGCGGAAGCTGCGTCAACACCACGAACGACCCCGGGAACTGCGGCGGCTGCGGCCGGGCTTGCGCCTCGGGACAGACCTGCGTCGCCGGCGCATGCACCACGACGTGCGCCGCCCCGAACGTGCTCTGCGGCAACCGCTGCGTGAACCTCCAGAACGACCCGAGCAGCTGCGGGACCTGCGGCAACGTGTGCCCCGGCGGCGCGGCCTGCGGCCTCGGCATCTGCACGCTCACGTGCCCGGTGCCCCTCGCGCGCTGCGGTGGAACGTGCGTCATCACGCTCAACGACCCGGCGAACTGCGGCGCCTGCGGCAACGCGTGCGCGGCGGGCCAGCTGTGCTCCTTCGGGAGCTGCCAGGCGACTTGCAACGCGCCGCTGGTGCAGTGCAACGGCGGCTGCACCGACTACCGCATCGATCCGTCGAACTGCGGGAGCTGCGGGCACCGCTGCGGCGCGGGCCAGATCTGCCTCCTCGGCACCTGCGGCTCGCCGCCGGGATGCACCGCGCCGCGCAGCATCTGCCCGACGGGCTGCACCAACCTCACGAGCGATCCGAACAACTGCGGGGCCTGCGGACGGCGCTGCACCGCCGGCTCGATGTGCGCGGGCGGAACGTGCGTCGGCACGACGTGCTCCACGGGCCAGATCTCGTGCAACGGCACGTGCGTCGACCCGACCGCCGACGCGAACAACTGCGGCCGCTGCGGCAACGCGTGCGCAACGGGCACGACCTGCAACCGCGGCGTGTGCACGTCGCGCTGCATGGCTCCGCAGATCGAGTGCGGCGCCGGCTGCACCGATCCGCTCACGGACCCCGCGAACTGCGGAGGCTGCGGCAATGCATGCGCCGGCAGCGCGGTGTGCATCAACGGCGTCTGCGGCAGCCCCTGCCCGCCGCCGCGCTCGACGTGCTCGGGCCGCTGCGTCGACCTGACCAGCGACCCGGCGAACTGCGGCTCCTGCGGCAACGCCTGCGCGGCGGGCGCGACGTGCTCCGGCGGAACGTGCCAGGCGATGATGACCTGCGCCCCGCCTCGCACGGCATGCGGCGGGAGCTGCGTCGACCTGCAGACCGATCCGACGCACTGCGGGGCCTGCGCGACGGCCTGCCCGTCGGGTACGCCGTGCATGAACGGGCGCTGCGCGTGCCCGGGATCGACGGTGCTCTGCAACGGGTTCTGCGTGGACATCGCGAGCTCGACGCTCGACTGCGGAGCCTGCGGGCACGCGTGCGCTGCCACGCAGTCCTGCGTCGGCGGGACGTGCGCGTGCGCGGCGCCGCTCTCGAGCTGCAACGGCCGCTGCATCAACACCAACGGCGACCCGTCGAACTGCGGGACCTGCGGGAACGTTTGCGGCCCGACGCTCTCGTGCATCGGCGGAACGTGCCAGTGCGCGGCCCCGCTCTCGAGCTGCGGCGGGCGCTGCGTGAACACGAACACCGACACGCAGAGCTGCGGCCGCTGCGGCAACGTGTGTCCTGCGACGCAGAACTGCGTGGGCGGCACCTGCGCGTGCGCCGCACCGAACTCGCTCTGCGGCGGGCGCTGCACGAACACGAACTTCGACGTCGCGAACTGCGGCCGCTGCGGCAACGCATGCGCGGCGCGGCAGTTCTGCATCTTCGGAACCTGCCGCTGACCGATGCTCCCCGCGCGGCGTGACCGCCCGCGGGTGAGCGCTCCGACCCTCGCAGCCCTCGGCGCGGGGGTCGCGCTCCTCGTCCTCTCCCGCCTCGTCGCCACTGCCCAGACCGCGCCCCGCCCGTCGTCGCTGCGCGCGACGGTGTGGACCTTTCCGGACACGCCGGTGGGGCCCATGCGGGCCGTGGCCCTCGTTCCGGCGAGGCTAGCTGCCGGAGCGCGGCTGCCGCTGTTGGTGGCGCTGCACGGCTGGGGCGAGACGCTGCGCGGCGTCGACCGCGGCGCCTGGGGCTGGGCCCGGGACTACGAGCTCGGGGCCTCGGACGCCGAGCTGCGCCACCGCCCGCTGCGCCTCGAGGCGTTTCTGGGGCACGTCGATCCGGCTCGCTTCGCGACGCTTCGGCGAGACCTGGCGGCGCGGCCGTACCAGGGCGTGGTGGTGCTGTGTCCCTTCACGCCGGACGTGCTCGACGCGGACGCGGGGGTGCTGCAGCGATCCTTCGACCGCTGGGTCGTCGGCCCGCTGCTGGAGCGAGCGCGCCGAGAGCTCCCGGTGCTCCCCGGGCGCGACGCGACGGGCATCGACGGCGTCTCCCTCGGCGGTCTCCACGCGCTCGAGATCGGCTTCGCGCACCCCGAGACCTTCGGCGTCGTCGGGGCCCTGCAGCCCGCGTTGCACGGCCGCGTCGGTCGGGTCATGACGCGTTGGTCGCAGGTCGCGTCACGCCCCTCGCAGCGCGTGCGGCTGGTCACCTCGCACGACGACATCTACCGCCGCGACGTCGCGGCCCTGTCGGAGGCGATGCGCGCCGTCGGTGTGCCGCACGACGTCCGCGTGCTCGCGGGGCCCCACGACTACGTGTTCAATCGCGGTCCCGGCGGCGTCGAGATGCTGCTCTTCCACGACCGGGCGCTGCGCGGAATGTCCGCCGAGTAGGGCGCTCGTCGCGCGCGACGGCCGGGCGCAAAGCGTTCTATGGTCCGCGCCATGGAACGCTCGCCGTACGCCGACGCCCTCTCCGCGGCGATGGATGCCGCCCGCGCCGCGGGTGCCATGCTGCGCGCGGAGTTCCACCGTCCCGGAGGGCCGCGCGGGGGCGGGAGCCACGCCGACGTCGACGTCGAGGTCGAGCACTTTCTCCGCGAGGCGCTGCTCCCGAGATTTCCGTGGGCGTGGCGCGGCGAGGAGACGCCGTTCTCGCCTGCTCCGGCGGGCTCGCCGAGGCGGTGCTGGGTCGTCGATCCGAACGACGGTACGAGCCCCTTCCTCGAGGGGCACCGCGGCGCGGCGGTCTCCATCGGGCTCCTCGACGCGGGCGTTCCGGTGCTCGGCGTGGTCTACGCGTACGCGCACCCCGACGACGACGGCGACCTGGTGGCGTGGGCCGAGGGCTGCGGGGCACCGACGCGCAACGGCGTCGAGCTCCCGACGAACCTCGCGGAGCACGTCTTCGAGGCCGGCGACGTCGTGCTCGTGTCGCAGCACGCCGACGGTTCGCCGCACGCCAACGCCGCGTGCGTCGCTCCCGGTCGCTACCGCCCGTTGCCGAGCATCGCGTACCGCCTGGCGCTCGTGGCGGCCGGCGAGGCCGTGGCGGCGGTGTCCCTCGCGGGGCCCGCGGGATGGGACCTGTGCGCCGGGCACGCCCTCGTACGCGGCGCGGGCGGGGTGCTCATCGGCGGCGACGGCGCGGCGCTGACCTACGACGACGTCGGCACCGGCGGCGCCCAGGCGGTCTTCGGCGGGGCGCCGACGGCCGTGCGCACGCTGCCCGAGCGTCCTTGGGCGAGCGTCTACGTGCGCGCTCCGAAGGCGTGGCGCAGCCCCGTGCGTCTGCGTAAGGGAGAGCACGTCGACGCCGCGGGGCTGCTCGCACGAGCGCAGGGCTGCATGCTCGGGCAGTTCGCCGGCGACGCCCTCGGGTCCCTCGTCGAGTTCCAGACCGCTGCGCGGATCGCGCGAGCGTATCCGCGCGGCGTGCGCGACCTCGCCGACGGCGGATCCTGGAACACCCTCGCGGGGCAGTGCACCGACGACTCCGAGATGGCGCTGATGCTCGCGCGCTCGCTCGTCGCGCAGCGTGCGTTCGACGAAGAGGACATCGCCGCGGCGTACGCGCACTGGTTCGCCTCGCATCCGTTCGACTCCGGCGGAACCACCCGCCAGGCGGTGGTCCCGGGGGTTCACGCGGCCGCCGGCGCGCGGGCCGTCGCGATGCGCACCGCCGCGAGCACCGAGAGCCAGGCCAACGGGTCTCTCATGCGCGTCTCGCCGCTCGGGATCTTCGGTGCGGCTTCCCCGGCGCGGGCCGCGGAGCTCGCCCGCGTCGACAGCGGACTCACGCACCCGCACCCGCTGTGCAGGGACGCGTGCGCTTCGTTCGTCCGTGCCATCGCCGAGTCCGTCGCCGACGGCGGAGGTCCCGAGGCGGCGTACGCGGCGGCGATGATCGACGCACGCCTGCCCGGGCGCGATCCGGGTGTCGCGTCGTTGCTCCTCGCGGCGCGCAGCGGGCCGCCGGATGACTTCATGACGCACCAAGGCTGGGTGCGCGTGGCGTTCCACAACGCGTTCTTCCAACTGCTGCATGCGCGGTCGCTGGAGGAGGGCCTCGTCGACACCGTCGGACGGGGCGGCGACACCGACACCAACGGCGCCATCGCCGGTGCGCTGCTCGGTGCCGTGCACGGCCGCGGCGCCCTTCCGATGCGGTGGACGCGCGTGCTCCTCGGGTGCCGCCCGGTGGTCGAGGCGGGGGCGCGCCGACCCCGGCCCATGGAGTTCTGGCCGTCCGACGGACTCGTGCTGGCCGAGCGTCTGGTGCTCGCGGGAAGGTCGTTCTTCGATGGCTGAGCGCAGCGCCGCGTTCACCGCGTTCCAGGTCCCGTCGTTTCGTCGCTACCAGGCCGCTCGCTTCACCATCACCCTCGTGACGCAGATGGCGGGCACCGCCGTCGGGCTGCAGGTCTACGACGCGACCCATCGTCCCCTCGCGCTCGGGTACGTGGGCCTCGCGCAGTTCATCCCGGCGTTCCTCCTCGTGCTCCCGTCGGGCGTGGTGGCGGACCGCTTCGACCGACGCCGCGTCGTCGCGACCTGCCATCTGCTCCTCGCGGCGGGCTGGGCGATCCTCGCGGCGGCGACGCGGCACGGCGTCCACGACGTCGCGGCGGTGTACGCGGTGCTCGTGATGATGGGCGTCGCGCGGTCTTTCTCGGGGCCCGCAGCGTCGGCGCTGCTTCCGAACCTCGTGCCCCCGTCGGTGCTTGGCAACGCGGTGTCGTGGAGCTCGACGGTCTGGCAGCTCGCGACCATCGCGGGACCACCGCTGGGCGGCGTCGTGTACGCCATCGGCGGTGCTTCGGCCGTGTACGCGTGCGCGCTCGCCGGGGCGCTCGTCTCCGCGACGCTCGTCCAAGGCGTCGGCATCGTCGGGTCCGCGCGCGGAGGATCGCGCCGTGTCGGGTCGGCCTCCGAGCTCCTCGCAGGCGTGCTCTACGTCTGGACGAACCGTCTCGTGCTCGGCCTCATCTCCCTCGACCTCTTCGCCGTGCTCCTCGGCGGGGCGGTGGCGCTCATGCCGGTGTACGCGCGGGCGATCCTGCACGCCGACGCGGTGACGCTCGGCTGGCTTCGCGGCGCGCCGGCCATCGGAGCCACGATGACCGCGCTGTGGCTGGCGTGGCGGCCGCTCCGCCATCGCGCGGGGCCATGGATGCTGGGGTGCGTCGCGATCTTCGGCGCGGCCACCATCGTCTTCGGCCTCTCGCGAAACCTCTACCTCTCGCTCGCGGCGCTCGTCGTCGTCGGTGCGTCGGACATGGTCAGCGTCGTCATCCGTTCGCACGCGGTGCAGGTCGCCACGCCGGACGCCATGCGCGGTCGCGTGAGCGCCGTGAACCTCGTCTTCGTCGGCGCGAGCAACGAGCTCGGCGAGTTCGAGTCGGGCGTCACGGCGGACCTCTTCGGACCCGTGCGCGCCGTCGTCGGCGGCGGCATCGGCACGCTCCTCGTCGTCGCCGCGTGGACCGGCCTCTTCCCCTCGCTCCGAGACCTCGATCGCCTCGATCGGGACGGCGAGGCCAAGGCCTCCTAGAAGCCGAAGGCGATGTGCGCGCCGACGTCGAGGGTCACCGGCGTCGACGACGGGAGCACCCAGAGCGTCGGGCTCAGCAGGTCGACGGTGAGCCGCACGCGCCGCGCGAGCGCGAACGTCACCCCGGCGGTGAGGCGGAACACCGCGCCGTTGCCGGGCAGGTACCCGACCTCGGCGCGAAGGGGGATGAAGATGCGCTTCTCGGGAACGAGGTCGACGGCGGTCTCGACGCCGGCCAGCAGCAGCGCGTTGGACACGCGGCCGTCCTGCCCGCGAAGGTTGGCGTAGTCGGCGCCGAGCGACACCCCGAGGCGGTCGAGCGGAAAGAACGACACGCGAGCGCCGACGAGGCCGTTGACGAAGCCGTCGCGCCCCGGTCCGAGCGCCGCGATGCCCCCGACGGAGATCTCCCAACGCTGCGGATGCGCGCGGTTGCGCCTGCGTCGGCGCGCCGGGGCGGCCGCATCGGCGGCCTGTGCGGCCGGCGTTGCAGCGGCGTCGGGCGGCGCCTCCGAAGGCGCGACCGAAGGCGCCTCGGGCGTCGGCGTGGCGCGCGGCGGCACCAACATCGACGGCAGCAGCTCGCGGAGCCGCTGGCCCAGGACGAACTGCGTCGCGGCGAGGTCGTAGGTGCGCTCCGTCGTCTCGACGGCGACACGAACGCGCACGTGCACGACGTACTGGCCGCCGCTCGCGTGGACCTCGGCCGTCACGGCCACGGGAGCCTGCAGCGCGCGCTCGAGCGTGAACACGCCGTCGGCCGGCACCGGAAACGGGAGTCCGAGGCGCCGCGCGGCGTCATAGAGCTCGGCCTGCGGGATCACCTGGAACCCCAGCGAGCCGACGGCCTCGCGGAGGACGTTCGTGACGTAGCGTCCTGCGGCGGGGTCGACGCCGATGGGCGCGGCGTCGATGACGGCGGTGCGCGGGCCTTGCGCCACCGGCGCGGCTGCGGGCGTCGTGGGCGTGACGGCGGCCGCGGGGACCACGGCACCGGGCGGCGGGGGAGGGAGCGCATCCGGGGCTGACGGTGTCGCCGGCGCCG
>CAIMWA010000449.1 GCA_903845045.1 uncultured delta proteobacterium
CCGCCGATGGTGATCCACGGCACCGCCAGGTACACGCCGAGGAGCACGATGAAGACACCCCAGCGGGCGCGGAAGAAGCGCCCGTCGACGTCCGCAGGGTGGATCATCACCCGGCGGCCATCCTTTTGGATGGAGCCGCCGTGGTCTGCGATGGGGAGGTGTCTGGACATGATGGGTCGACGGTCAGTCCGTCGGGACGTCGCCCTGCGGCGCCTTGCCGCCGGGGACGTTCGTGTCGCGCAACGTAGTGATGTATGCGGCGACCGCAAGCACGCGCTCCATGCCGAGCTGCTGTCCCCAGGCCTGCATGCCCTTGGCGGGGACGCCCTCCATGATCGTGTGCATGATCTGCGTGGGCCGGCGTCCGTGGAGCCACGCGGAGTCGGTGAGGTTCGGGCCGATGCCGCCGCCGCCCTGCGCGCCGTGGCAGACCACGCAGGTCGAGGCGAACTGCGCGCGGCCCGCAGCGAGCGTGGACGGGTCCCGGGCGAGCGTCAGCAGCGCGTCGTCGGTGATGGTTCCCGCGCGGCGGACGCGCTCGGCGGCGGCGCGGCGATCGGCGGCCATGGAGGCCTCGAAGCTCTGCTGGATCGACGCACCGCTCTGGAACACTTGATAGTGGAACCAGTAGACGAGCGCGAAGACGACGGCGCCGTAGAGCGTCGCCAGCCACCAGCGGGGCAGGTGGTTGTCGTACTCCTCGATGCCGTCGTACTCGTGGACGACGCGGTCTTCGTAGGGGGAACGCGAAGCTTCAGTGGACATCGTGCGCCTCCTGGGCAGCGTCGAGCGGGAGCGATGCGACGGCGTCGAAGGAGGACGCCGCGCGACCGAGCGTACGGATCACGATCCCCGCGAACACGAGGATGAAGAGCATCAGCGAGGCCACCGGAAGCGCCAGCATCGGGTGGTGCAGGAAGAACTCTCGGTACATGACGATCACTGTCTCCTAGTGTCCTGCGACGGCAGCGGTGACCGCGGCCTGGGTATCGGGGTTGCCGAGGGGCCGGCCGAGGCGCTGCAGGTACGCGATGAGCGCCACCGCCTCGGAGTCGGTCTCGACGTGCTCGCCGCCGGCGCGGAGGTCGTCGGCGATGACGCGAGCCTGCGCGAGGGCCGCGGCCTGCGCGGTGCTGAAGTCGGCGCGGCCGTAGGGCACGCCGAGGGCGCCCATGGCGTCGATCTTCCCCGCGGTGCGCGAGAAGTCCACGCGCCATCGGGCGAGGTGCGAGTACGGCGGCATGTTGGAGCCCGGCGACGTCGAGCGCGGGTCCGCGAGGTGGCGCAGGTGCCAGAGGTTCGGGTTGCGCCCGCCCTCCCGCGCCAGGTCCGGACCGGTGCGCTTGGAGCCCCACTGGAACGGGTGATCCCAGATCGACTCCTCGATGCGCGACGGCTCGCCGTAGCGGATGGCCTCGGCGCGCATGGGCCGGATCATCTGCGAGTGGCAGTTGTAGCAGCCCTCGCGGATGTAGATGTCGCGGCCCTCGAGCTCGAGGGGCGTGTACGGGCGCGTGTGCACCTGCCGCGCCTCGGAGCGGTTGATGACGAGCGACGGGATGAGCTCGGCGAGGCCGCCGACGAACACCGCGAGCGCCGTGAGCACGATGAAGATCAGCGCGCGTCCCTCGATGAGGCGGTGCCACGTCGGGCGCCCCTCCTCCTTCGAGAGCTGCAGCGCGATGGTGCCGCAGAAGCCGACGAACACCGCGACGCAGGCCATGGCGACGGAGGCCGCCTCGCTCACCACCGCGAGGGTCATGGTGATCGCGATGACGACGGTGGAGAGCACCACCGGAGCGCCGAAGAGGATCTTGGTCCAGGCGACCTCGTTCTTCGGCTTCTCGAGCTCGACGACGTCGGCCTCGCCGTCCACCGCGACGCCGGAGCGCGCCGTGACCGCGAGGTTCCACACCATGATGCAGAACCCGACGAGGTACATCGTGCCGCCGATGAGGCGGGTCCAGTACGGGAAGCGCAGCGCGACGAGGGTCTCGACGAAGCTCGGGTACTGCAGCGCGCCCTGGTCGGTGACCGCACGCCACATGAGGCCCTGCGTGATGCCGCCGATCCACATCGAGACCACGTAGAGCAGGATGCCCACGGTCCCGATCCAGAAGTGCATGTCGGCCGCCGCCTTGGAGTGGAGCTTGGTGTTCCAGAGCTTCGGCACGAGCCAATAGAAGAGGCCCGCCGCCATGAAGCCGTTCCAGCCGAGCGCGCCCTCGTGCACGTGGCCGATGATCCAGTCGGTGTAGTGCGCGAGGCCGTTGACGGACTTGATGGAGAGCAGCGGCCCCTCGAAGGTGGCCATGCCGTAGAAGGTCACGCCGGCGACGAAGAACTTGAGGACCGGATCCTCACGCACCTTGTCCCAAGCGCCGCGGAGGGTGAGCAGGCCGTTGAGCATGCCGCCCCAGCTGGGGGCCCAGAGCATGATCGAGAACACCATGCCGAGGGTCTGCGCCCACTCCGGGAGGGCGGTGTAGAGCAGGTGGTGCGGCCCCGCCCAGATGTACATGAACACCAGGGCCCAGAAGTGGATGACGGACAGCCGGTACGAGTAGACCGGGCGCCCCGCCGCCTTCGGCAGGAAGTAGTACATGATCCCGAGCACCGGGGTGGTCAGGAAGAACGCGACGGCGTTGTGGCCATACCACCACTGCGTGAGTGCGTCCTGCACGCCACCGAAGAACGAATAGCTCTTGAACGCCCCCCACGGCAGCGAGAGGTTGTTCACGATGTAGAGCATCGCGACGGTGACGATGGTCGCGATGTAGAACCAGATCGCGACGTAGAGGTGCTTCTCGCGGCGCTTGGCGAGCGTCCAGAAGAAGTTCACCGCGAAGACGACCCAGACGAGGGTCACCGCGATGTCGATGGGCCACTCGAGCTCCGCGTACTCCTTGCCCTGGGTATACCCGAGGGGCAGCGAGACGGCCGCCGACACGATGATCCCCTGCCACACCCAGAAGTGGATCTTGCCGAGCATGTCCGACGCGATGCGCGTCTTCAGGAGGCGCTGCGTGGAGTAGTAGATGCCGGCGAAGATCATGTTGCCCACGAACGCGAAGATCACCGCGTTGGTGTGCAGCGGCCGCAGGCGCCCGAAGGAGAGGTACGGCCCGAGGTTCGCCTGATGGAACGCGAGCTGGAGGGCGATGATCACGCCGACCAGCATGCCGACCACACCCCACCCGATGGATGCGATGGTGAACCACCGCACCAGCGAGTCGTTGTAGGTGATCCGAATGCGTTCGGCGTTCGTGGTTGTTTCTTCGGTGCTCATGGGGACCCTGAGGGGGTGATGGTGCCTTGCGGCTCCCGTGGGGTAGAAGGCATGGCGTCGTCCTGGATGGGAAAGAGGCTGAGGCGCTCGGCGTGCTGCCAGTCGCCGTCGCGGATGCTGCGCGCGAAGAGCGCGACGCCGCCGGCCGCGAGGAGAAGGCCGACGAAGGCCAGAAGAATCACGATCTCCACAGCGCGCTCCTCGGTGAGAGCGACGCGATGGTCGCGAGAAGGATCGAGAGCGACGTGAGCGGCATGACCACGGCGCAGAGCAGCGGCGACATCCGACCGGCGAAGGCCAGCGAGACGGTGCCGACGTTGTAGACCGTGGCCACGGCGAGGTTGCGCGTGTGGATCCGCGCCAGCGCCCGCGACGCCAGCAGCGCGAGGCGCACCGGACGCAGCCCCGCGGTGACGAACCACGCGTCGGTGCGCGCCGGCATGAACGCACGATCCACCGCGGGCGTCGCCGAGCAGTACGCGCGCTCGGCGGCGGGGCCGTCGTTGATGCCGTCGCCGATCATCCAGGTGTCGCGGTGGTCGTGGGCCGTGATCCACCGGGCCTTGTCGTCGGGGGAGCAGCCGCCGACGGCGCGGTCCTGGGGCACGCCGGCGAAGTCGGCGACCTCGGCCACGCGGCGCGGGTCGTCGCCGCTGAGGATCGACACGACGCAGCCCTCACGCTCGAGCGCGGCGATCTCGTCGCGGGCGTCGGGGCGCAGCGTCTCCGCGGCGTCGAAGGCCGCCACGCGCACGCCGTCGCACGCAAACACCAGCGGATCCGACGATCCATCGGCCCAGGCCCCGGCGCCGATGCGCCACGCGCGGCCGGCGCGGCGAAGCTCGAGCCCGAGGCCCGCGTGCTCGCGCACCTCGGCGGCGTCGTCGAACGCCGGGAGCTCGCCGGACTCCTCGAGCGCGGTGCGCACGGCCCCGCTCTTCGGGTGCGTGCTGCGCACGACCATGTTGTAGAGCGCGTCGCGGTCCGCCGGGACGAGCGCGGCGAGGGCCTCGGGGTTGCGCAGCGCGAGGGAGCCCGTGGTGAGCGTGCCGGTCTTGTCGAAGACCACCGCGCGCACGTCGGGAAGCCGGTCGAGGAGGCTCGGCGAGCGCACGAAGAGCCCGGCGCGGCGCAGCCCCGCATATACGAGCTCGTACGCGGCCGGCGTGGCGATGCCGAAGGCGCACGGGCACGTCACCACGAGCAGCGCGGTGGAGGCCTGGAGCGCCCCCCAGACGTCGTGCCGCACGCCCGCCCAGTACGCGAAGCACGCGGCGGCGAGGGCGATGACGGCCACGACGTAGACCCGCGTGAGCCGCTGCCACCACGCCGTGGAGCGCGACGCGTCGGTGTCGTCGGCGCGGGTGGTGCGAAGCAGCGCGGGGAGCGCCGAGTCGGCGAAGCCCTGCGTGGCGCGCACGAGCAGGGGCTCGGTGCCGGCGTTGAAGGCCCCGGCCGGCACCTTCTCGCCGCGGGCGAAGGCGCGGGATCGGCTCTCGCCGGAGATCCAGTCGAGGGAGCACTGGGCGCGCTCGGCGAGGAGCTCGGCCTCGACGGGGACGAGGTCGCCGGCGGCCACGAGGAGCGTGTCGCCGGCCTCGAGCTCGCCGCAGCGGACCACCGACGCCTTGCCGTCGCGCACGCGCCGCGCGAGGAGCCCGTCGGCGCCGTCGGAGGCCAGCAGCATGGAGCGGTTGCGCTCGATGACCCGCTCCTGGAGCCACCGGCCGGTGAGCATGAGGGCGACGAAGACCGCGAGGGTGTCGAAGAAGGCGCCGCGGTCGTGGCCGGCGGCGAAGCTCCAGAGCGACCCCGCGAAGGAGAGCGCGACGCCGAGGGCGATGGGGATGTCGAGGTGGAGCACGCCCCGGCGCACGCAGCGCCAGGCGGACTTGAAGAACACCGATCCGCCCGCGAAGACGCTGCCGACGCCGCAGAGCATCGCGACGGAGCGGAACACCGTGTAGACCGAGCCGCTTCGCAGCCCGAGGTGCACGGGGATGGAGAAGATCATCGCGTTCATCGCGAAGGCCGCGCAGAGCCCGATGCGTCCGAGGAGCTCGTTGGCGCGGGACGGCTCGTTCGCGCGGGCGGGTCCGAGCACGTAGCCGAAGCGCGCGAGCTCCTCGACGAAGGTTCGCAGCGGGAAGGCCGCGGTGACGAACAGCTCGACGCGCCCCAAGGCGGGGTTCACCGTGGCCGACAGCCGCGACGCGGTCTCGCCGAAGCGCTCGAACAGCGCCTCGATGAGCCACACGCAGGCCGTGCACTGGACGCCCTGAAGGTCGAAGGCGATGCGCTCGGCGCCGGCCTGGGCCTGCTGCGCGGCCTCGACGGCGTCGAGCCACTTGAGGTCCACGCGCGGCGGCGGGGCCACGGGCCCGATGACCGGCTCGCGCAGGTCGTAGTAGCGCGTGAGGCCCCGAGCGCTCAGCAGCCCGTGCACGACGCGGCACCCGGTGCAGCAGAACGCACCGCGCTCGCCGACCCGCAACACCCCGCCGCAATGACGGCAAGCGTTGTCGGATACGATCGCGTCGTCGAGGGCTGCGGCACTCACCACCCACCCCGCAGAGCAACGTCGGTGCCACTCGCGCAATCCTCGCACCCTGCGCGCGCATCGAGCGAACGACCCCCTTCGAGGCGCAGACCCTGCGTTGGACCATCGGCACGTCCATTGCGGAGTGGAGCGCGGGATGGCCTTCGGAACCGGTGTCGTAGTCGCAGCAGCCGTCGCGGGATTCGCGTCGACGCCGCATTGCGCCGCGATGTGCGGTCCGCTGGCGCTGGCCGCGTGCTCGGGGCGGGCGCAGGCCGTTCGCTACGGCGCAGGAAGGTTCCTCTCCTACGCCGCGCTGGGGGCCATCGCGGGCTCGGCCACGGGACGACTGACGCAGTTCTTGCGCGGCGAGCACGTGCAGCAGGCCATCGCGCTGGTGCTCGCGGCGGGCCTCGCGGCGGCTGCGGTGCGGGTCCTTCGGGTCCAGGCGCCGGCAGCGCCGTTGGTTCCGCTGCGCCGAGGGCGACTGGCGGTGCCGCCGATGGTGGTGGGGCTGGCCACGGGGCTGCTGCCCTGTGGTGCGCTCGCGTCGGGCTTGTTGCTCGCAGCGGGCGCGGCGTCGGCGTGGGGCGGCGCCCTCGCGATGACGGTCTTCGCGGCGTGCTCGGCGCCGGGCCTCATCGCCGTCGCTGCCTCGGGAAATCGCATCGGAGCGTTCTTGGCGCGGGCGCTTCCACCGTCCCGCCGGCGCCTCGCGGCGGTCGCCCTGCTGCTCGTCGCCGCATGGACGGCGTCACGGCCGTGGGTCATGCCCGAGCGCCGCTGCCACTGCGCACATCCGCAGTCCACTGCGGCTTTCGTGGCGCCCACGCAAGCGGCGCACCCAAAACGCAACTCCTGCATCTTCACCGAGCACTTGCGTGCTACGGGACCCGGCCCGCGCCTCCCCGTTCTGTCATGACCGCCCCCCACGCCGAGACACCCTTCGCCGAGATGAAGCGCTACGTGCGCTTCGGGCCCGACGACGTGCGGGCGCTGGCCGACTTCGGCGGCGTGGCGGCGCCGCACTTCGAGCGCATCGCCGCGGAGTTCTACGCCCGGGTGCGGGAGCACGAGGACGCGCACGCGGCGTTCTCCAGCGAGGAGCAGATCGTCGGGCTCCAGGCGATGCTCGTGCGGTGGATGCAGCGGCTCTGCGACGGTCCGCACGACGAGGCGTTCTACGCGGAGCGCTCGGCGGCGGGGCGCGCGCACGTCCGCGCGGGGCTGCCGCAGCGGTACATGTTCACGGCGATGGCGCTCATCCGGGTGGCCTTCGAGGAGCTGGTCCCGGAGCTCCCGTCGGAGCGTCACGCCGCGGTGCGCCGGGCCCTGGCGGTGGCGCTGGACCTCGAGCTGGCGATGATGCTCGAGAGCTACCGCGAGGACTTCGTCGCGCGGCTGCAGCACCGCGAGCGCATCGAGAACGAGCGCCTGACCCGGGAGCTCGCCCGCAGCGAGCGGCGCTACGAGACCGCGGTGGAGCTCGCGCGGGTGCTCGTCGTGGGGCTCGACGCCGAGGGCGCCATCCTCGTGTTCAACCGCGAGGCCGAGCGGCTCACCGGGTGGGCGTGCGACGAGGCCGTCGGGCGCTCCTTCGTGGAGCTGTTGCTGGCCGAGGAGCTCCGCGACTCCGAGGCCGTGCGGATCATGGCGGCGCTCCGCGGCGGCGGTGCGCGGGCGCAGCTCTGGGAGGCGCCGATCCGCGCGCGATCGGGGCGGCAGCGCATCGTGTCGTGGCAGCTCGAGCGCGTCGACGCGACGGCCAGCGACGACCCGGTGCTCTACGCCATCGGCAAGGACGTCACCGACGAGCGCGCGCGGCAGGAGCAGCTCCGCCACGGCGAGCGCCTCGCGGCGGCGGGGACGCTGGCGGCGGGGCTGGCCCACGAGATTCGCAACCCGCTGAACGCGGCGCTGCTCCAGCTCACGTACCTCGAGCGGGCGCTCGGGCGGTCCCACGCGGGGGCCGAGACCCTCGAGACCACGCGGTCCATCGGCGCGCAGATCCAGCGGCTGTCGACGCTCGCGCGGGACTTCCTGGAGTTCGCGCGCCCGACGCGGGGGACGCGCAAGGCGGCTTCGCTGCGGGAACTCTGCGTGCGCGCGCTGCACGGCGTCGAGGCCGCGGCGATCAACGCGGGCGTGAAGCTCACGCCGGAGCTGAGCTCGGTGGACCTGGTGATGCACATCGAGGTCGAGAAGACCGAGCAGGCGCTGGTGAACCTGCTGCACAACGCCATCGAGGCGGTGGAGCCGCAGGGCGGGGGCCGAGTGCGCCTTCGCCTGCGTCGCGAGCCACGGCATGCGGTGCTCGAGGTCGAAGACGACGGTCCGGGGCTGAGCCCGCCCGACGCGCCGATCTTCGATGCATTCTATTCGACGAAGGCGCGGGGCACGGGCCTCGGACTCTCGATCGTGCATCGCGTGGTCAGCGACCACGGCGGCGCCATCGAGGTGGAGAGCCAACCTGGACGGACGGTGTTCCGGGTGCGGCTGCCGGTGGGGATCGACGGAGCAGTGGAGGGATCGTGACGAAGCAGCCGAAGGCCCGCGTGCTGGTGGTGGACGACGAGGAGGGCGCTCGTACGGGGCTCGAGAAGCTGCTGCGCCTCGAGGGGTACGACGTCGACACGGCGGCGGACGGCGCCGAGGCGCTCGATCGCGTGTCCGAGCGGGTGCCCGACGTCATCGTGACGGACCTGAAGATGCCGCGCATGGACGGCCTCGAGCTCATGGGCCGGCTCCGCGAGACCTTCACGGAGCTGCCGGTGATCGTGGTGACGGCCTTCGGCGACGTGGGCTCGGCGGTGGCCGCGATGCGCAAGGGCGCCGCGCACTACCTCGTGAAGCCCGTGGACTTCGACGAGCTGCAGGTGGCCATCGATCGGTCCATCGAGCACCGCGACGTGCGCGCCGAGGCCGACCAGCTTCGCCGCCAATTGCGGGAGCGGGACGCGCGGGGCCTCGAGGGCATGGTCGGCGCCTCGCCGGCGATGCAGAAGGTCTACAAGGTCGCGGCGCAGATCGCGCCCGCCCGGGCGACGGTGCTCATCACCGGCGAGAGCGGCACGGGCAAGGGCGAGCTCGCGCGGGCCATCCACGCCAAGGGTCCGCGCGCGACGCGGCCCTTCGTGACGCTGCACTGCGCGGCGCTCGCCGAGACGCTCCTCGAGAGCGAGCTCTTCGGCCACGAGAAGGGGAGCTTCACCGGCGCCGACCGCCGCCGCGTGGGGCGCTTCGAGCAGGCGAACCTGGGTACGCTGGTCCTCGACGAGCTCGGGGACATCCCCGCGTCGATCCAGGTGAAGCTGCTGCGCGTGCTGCAGGAGCGCACCTTCGAGCGCGTGGGCGGCAACGAGGTGCTCCGCGCCGACGTGCGGGTCATCGCCG
>CAIMWA010000450.1 GCA_903845045.1 uncultured delta proteobacterium
GGGCTTGGTCGGTGGCGGAGTTGGCGGAGCGATGGTTCTCGATTGCTACAGGCGATTCGGACTCCACGTCCCGGAGGTTCCTCTTCCACCGCTGGAGGGGTGAGGTCTCATGGCGTCTTTCTACAAGTCTGGAGGCTTCACACGCGAGGTCGGAACTGGAGAATTTCCGTACGCGGCGCGGTCGTCACGCCTCTTGGCTGCATTGTACTCGCCGCCATGGCTTGCCTTCCTTGCCGCGATCGCCGTCCCCACGATTCCGTTTTTCGTCGTCTGTTCACGGGGCTTGTTGCCTCCGCGAGACCCGTCGTTTTCACGGTTGATCCACACCGCACTCGTCGATACTGGTTCGATGCACTCGGTGTTCGGAGCGCTCGTCGGCTTGAGCGCCGCAAACGCGATTTTCTTTGGGAAGCTTGGACGACTTCCGGCATTGATCTCGAACGCCGACAGTTCCGATGACTCGGAGGAGTCGGCGATCCGTTCGCGCCTCCGCGAAATCGCTCAGGCCGCAACCAGCCTTGGTAATCAGTCCAGAGCGCACGCTGGCGCCCTGGCCGCCGTCGTCATTGCAACCCATGCCGTGTTCACGGCCGTCGCTCACCTCGGGATGATCCGACCTCTTGATCAAGCGACGTCACTTCTGTCATTTGTCGGTGTGGGCTTGGCTGTCGGAATCTGTCATCTGAGCGCATCACTCCGGTTGTTCGCTTGGCGGATGTTTCAGGATCCGGCGCTGCGTCCGCGATGGATTCCAAAGTCGATTGCCTCGCGCTCGAATGCGTGTCGGATTTGGGATCTATCAAGTGTCGCTGTGCAGCATAGGGCGTCCAATGCCTCCTGCGATTCCTAGAATTGACAGAACACCCAGGGTGCGACGCATCGCGGGCCGCTGACGCCAGTCATGCCCCTCAGGACGCCCGTTGACGGACGCCCGGTGTCCGTTTCGACGCCGTTCCAGAGGGCCGACGGGGACGTTGGTAAAGAGGTAACTGGCGCTCACAAATGGCTCGAATTTGGGCGAATTCGTGCGCTGTGCACCTGTTGACCACCGTCCCCGCCCGCGCTGACTCGGCGCTCACCGAGGCGCCGCGCGGCGCCCGTCACTCCGCGGGCGGGCGCTCGGTCTCCGCGGTGACGTCCTCGGGACGCGCGGCGAGGTAGGCCCGCTGCGCGGCGTCCCAGCGCGCGAGGCGGGCATCGAGGGCGTCGGCGGCGGTGCCCTGCTCGGCGGCGCGCGCGGCCTTCGCAGCGGCCACGACGAGGGCGCGCTCGGCGTAGCCACCGCCCCCGGCGTCGTCGAGCTCCCGAAGGGCCAGCGTGGCGCCTCTCGAGGGTAACCCCTCGGTGAAGTCCGTCTTTCGGGGGCTTGGGCCGGGGTCGTATGCGTGCGTGCGGAGGTTCCCATGGCACGTCGATCCGTCCCCGCAATGTCTCGTCCCCGCCGACCACGCGCACCGGAGTGGTCCGAGTCCGAGGCGCGCGAAGTCCTCGCGGCGTGCGACGCGTCGAAGCTCTCTCGGCGGGCGTTCTGCGAGGACCGAGGGCTGACGTCGAGTCGCCTGGACTACTGGCGCAAGCGACTCGCGGCGGTGACGCCGGCGCCGCAGTTCGTGGAGTTTTCGCCGGCGCCACCGGCCGAGGCCGGCGGGCGCGTCGAGATCTGCGTCGGCGGCGTGGTCGTGCGGGTCCGTGAGTCCCTCGACGTTGGGCACCTGGCGCGCATCGTCGCCGCCGTCGCGGGCATCGTGCCGCCGTGCTGACGTTCCCTCGCACCACGCGCGTCTTCGTCGCGACGGCGCGGGTCGATGGAAGGAAGGGCATCGACGGCCTCGCGGCCATAGTGCGCTCGCACTTCGGGCGCGAGCCCCTCGACGGCCACGTCTACGTGTTCTTCTCGCGCTGCGCCGACCGCGTGCGCGTTCTCTACTTCGCCGGCGACGGCTATGTGCTCGTCCTGAAGCGCCGGGAGAAGGGCACGTTCCATACGCCCCCTGCAGAGCTGTCGGGCACCCACATCCCCATCGACGCCGCGGAGCTCATGCTCATCCTCGAGGGGATCGACCTGCGCGAGACGCGCCGCCGCCCGCGATGGACCCCGACGCTCGCGTCCGCGTAGCCGCCGTCGACCCGCGCCGGTCGTTTTCTTTCGATATCGTTGAAGGCAATCGGCGCCATCGGACATTCACCGCCCGATGAAGGGAGCAGGCCAGCGCGTCCCGCCGGTGACCTCGGCGTGGGCACCCGACCTCGAGGCGGTGGCGGCGTTCCTCCGCGCCATGATCGCGAGCCGCGACTTCGCCGGGCTCATCACGGCGATCCTCGGGCTGCTCGCGCGCATCCGCGACGTCAACACCGAGCTCATGCGCCGCATCGCGCAGCATGGCCGCAAGAAGCCCCCGTCCGAGCGCACCTCGATCCTGCAGCGCGAGTTCGCGTTCATGCGCGAGGCGCCCGCCAACGACGGTCCGCCCGCGGCGCCGTCCGCTGGCGACGACGAGAAGAAGGCGCCGAAGAAGCGCGGTCCTTCGCCAGGGAAGAAGCACCGGCACGGGCGCGCGAAGCTCCCCGAATCGCTCGAGCGCGTCGAAGACCGGCTGCGCGTTCCCGAGGAGCTGCGTGCGTGCGGCCGCTGCGGCGAGGGTCTCACGGCGCTCACGTGGAAGCCGTCCGAGAAGCTCGACGTGCGGCCGATGCAGTACATCGTGCGGCGCACGCTGCGCGAGGTGCTCTCGTGCCCGTGCTGCCGGTCCTTCGTGCGCACCGCGGAGCGCGCCGACGAGGTGCTCGACCGCGGCGCCCTCGGCACCGACCTGCTCGTCGAGGCGCTCGTGGACCACTACCACAACGCCGTTCCGTGGGAGCGAATGGGGCGCGAGGCGCAGGCGCAGGGTGTTCCGCTCGCGCCCAACACCCTCGCGTCGTCCGTCGGACGCGTGGTCGACCTGCTCGACCCCGTGGTGCGCTACATCACCGAGGCGGCGCTCCGCTCGGACTACGTGTCCCTCGACGCGACGTCGATGCGCATCCTCGACGCGGAGCACCCCCGTGGCATTCGCACCGGATCGCTCTGGGGCATCGTGGGCGCTCACCGCTACGCGACGTTCTTCTGCGCGCCGAGCGGCCACGCGGCGCACCTCGAGAAGCGCATCGAGGGCTTCCGCTTCGCCCTCGCGATGTGCGACGGCGCGGCGACGCTCAACGTCGTCGAGAAGCCCGGCACGGTGCGCGGCGGCTGCTGGGCGCACGCGCGACGTAAGCTCGTCGCGGCGCTGCGCGGCGGGGACGAGCGCGCGATGGAGCCCCTCGCGATCATCGGGCGGATCTTCCAGGTCGATGCCGAGGCGCGGCGGCGCGGTGACGGCATCGAGGCACGGCTCCTCGTGCGCAAGAGCGAGAGCGTGCGGTACCTCGAGGACCTTCGGAAGTGGTGCGACGAGCGCCGCGGAGCGATCGAACCGAAGAGTCCACTCGGCACCGCCGTCACGTACCTCACTCGGCAATGGGAGCGCCTCTCGCGCTTCATCGAACACGCATCGATGGAGCTCACGAACAACGAGACGGAGTCGGACCTCCGCCGGCACGTACTGAACAGACGGACGTGGTTCTTCGTGGGGCACGACGAGAGCGCGAGGCGCGCCGCCGACGCGCTGACGGTGCTCACCACATGCCGCAAGATGGGCATCGAGCCGCGGGCGTACCTGCGCGACACGCTCGCGCGGCTGCTCGCAGGCGAGAAGGACCTCGCGGTGATCCTGCCCGAGAGCTTCGCCGCGCGCGTCGCGGCCGCGCGAGCCGCGAAGAACGCGACCGACGCGACGGACCAGGCCCGCCGACCCCAAGCGGCCTGAGCGAGCCGCTACGGGCGGTCGCCGCCGCGAAGCGCGCCGGGGCCGCAGTGCTCGCTCACGAACGCGGTCGTGACGTCGGCGAGCCGCGCGTCGAGGACGGCGCCGAGCGCATCAAAGCGCGAGAGAAGCGCGTCGTGCTGCGCCGCCGAGGCCACGACGTACACCGGCGCCGTCGGCTTGCGCGTCTTCACCGCGGGCGCGAGGCCCATCGACCGGCAGAGCGCGATGAAGAACGCCCGCACGTACCGGTCGCCGATGCCGTAGCTGCGCTCCTCGACCTCGCCGGTGCCGCCGCACACGGCGCACGACGCACCGTGGGTATGGCCGTGGGGGGCGATGTCGCGGGAGCTCACGCCGATGCTCGTGCCACGACGGCGACGCGCCGTAAATGGCTTCCCGGCCAGGCGCCGGCCACGTCACGCCGCCGCGCACAAGACGGTGGTCGCCGAGGGGTTACGCTGGAGTACGCCTTGGAGTGCTGCACTGGCGAGGGCGGCAAGATGTTCAGCCCGTGGGGCTCCCCGGCCACGGTTCTGAAAAGGGCCTGCGCGAAGGCCAAGATCGAGTACGCGACGGCTAACGACTTCCGGCGGACGTTCGCGTCCTGGCTGTTGCAGGCCGACGTGCCCACGCACGTCGTCGCGCGGGTGATGCGGCACACCACCACGCGGATGGTGGACCTCGTCTACGGGCGTACGACCACGGCTTCCCTGCGGGATTCGATGGCCCAGAAGCTCGATCCCGGTTGCAACAGATACGCAACAGATCCGGGGCAGCCACCGGCATTCATGGCGTCCGTGGCAACGATGGCACTCCCCCGAGATGCCGAAATCACCGCAGAAACAGTGCCCAGGGACGGAATCGAACCGCCGACACGAGGATTTTCAATCCTCTGCTCTACCGACTGAGCTACCTGGGCGCCGGTCGAACGCGAGGTTGGTACCCCGCGCCCCACACCCTGTCAACGCCCTTCGCGCGCATACCC
>CAIMWA010000451.1 GCA_903845045.1 uncultured delta proteobacterium
GCCGCAGCGCCTCGACGGTGCCCTTCCCCGCGCCCCGGCGGCGATGGAGCGCCTTCACGCCGTAGAGCCACCCCGTGTTCGGGCCGCCGATCGGCTCCACCGCACCGTGGATGCCCTGCGTCGCGAGCCAGCGCAGGTAGGCCTGGTGAACGATGCTCGGAGGGTGGCAGATGCCCTTGTCCGCGTACCGGACGAACGCGCGGATCAGTCCCTCGGCGGTGAACATCATCAGCTGGGCGTCCGCCGAGAGCGCGCCGGTGACACCATCGTGGGGCACCAGCGACGAGCCGGCGTCGGGTGACCTCCTGGCGATCGGGACATCCTCCAGCGGAAGGCCCAGGGCGCTGCCCAATGCTGCGCCGAGGAGGCAACCGCGGACCCGATCTCGCCGTCGCTCGAGCGGCAGGGCGCCGTCGCCTTCGGCGCGAGGCGGCGGATTCGCGTCGGGTCCAACGACGCTCTCGGAAGCGGGCTTCATCGGTGGCATCGGTGCTCCTCCTTCGATCCGGTGTGCGTGGCGGGTGACGGGACCCGTTCGTACCGACGGTGCGTCCGTCCGCTACGTCGTCGGGCAAGCGCGCACTGCCGATGCCAGCGCGGCGATCACCCGGCGCAGATCGTCGTCGAGATTGCCGTTCGCCGACGGCGGCGCGATGGCGTGCGTCGTCGCGCCGACGCGAAGCTCCTCGACACCGTTCCCGTCAACCACCCTGAGCTTCTTCAGGAGGTCCGACGGTCCGTCGTCGAAATACGCACAAAAGACCGTCGGATGCGCGCGGATCGACGAGGAATTCCACCAGAGTCCAACGTCGAGGACCGCGTTCGCCAGCTGCGGGCGCGAGAGCTGGACCCGTCCATACGCGCCGCACCAGAGACCGTCGGTGCCGCCCTTGCTCGACTTGAACTCCGCGCCCGCGGGCACCGTCCAGGCGTCCGTCTCGAACCCACGAAGCACCGCTTCGACACGATCCCGAAGCAACCGCCGAAACTGTTCGACGGCGGCGTGCGCGTCAGGGAACAAGCGGACACCCGCCGCCAGGAAGTCGGACTCTGCGCTACCCATCGTTTGCTCCATCCTCGAGGACCCGTGCGAACGCCGCGAGACCTGCGAGCGCGGCGAGGGACTGCGTCCGCGCGTCGACCGTGGGACCCAGGCGCGGAACGCCCAGAAGACGCTGCTCGATGGCACCCACGAAGGTGTGAGCCCACGCGCGCCACGCGATGCTCTCTTCCTTCCGACGTAGCGACCGGCGGAGGCCGACGGCGACGCGATCCCAGGTGACGGCGACGACCTCCGCGGCAGGCGCCGACGCGTGGCTCCGATGGGCAGCTTCCGCCTCGGTCCATGCGCTCATCGACGTCGAAGGCAGAAGGATGAAATCGCGAACCACGGGCTCGCCACCGATCGCCGCGCGAAACGCGGCGCACTCGCCGAAGGTCTTCGGAAAATCCTCGTCCCCGACCTTCACCTCGACGTGGAGCCAGCCGTTCGAGGCTGCGAGCTCGATGCCCAGATCGGCACGATAGTCGCCTGGAAGGGCCCATTCCCGGCGAACGCTGGCGGGCGTGACGTGGTGCGTCGGGTCTCCGCCGAAGACCGCCGCACCGAGGACGCCTGTCATGGACCTCTCGAGCAGGAACGCCAGCCAATCGGACCAGTCCTCCTCGCGGGAGA
>CAIMWA010000452.1 GCA_903845045.1 uncultured delta proteobacterium
CGAGGCCGCGGGCGTGCGCGTGCTCCCGGTGTTCACCCGCGCCGAGATCACGGGGGCGTGAAGGTGCGATTCGGGGCCGTGATGGTGGTGGCCGCGTCGGCGGGCTGCGCGGCGCCGCACGTGAGCCTCGTGCAGGGTCCGCGCTCCTACACCGCCGAAGACTACGACAGCGTGCTCGGGCGCTGGACCCGCGACGGACAGTGGTTCCAGCTCCAGGGCCTCGACAACCGCATCGCGGTGACCGCCACCTACGAGAGCTGGGATTTCCGCTGGGCTTACGTGGTTCGGTATGCGCAGGACTTCCGCCTCAACACCACGGAGCGCGAGGACCTGCTCAGGCACTCGCTCGAGTCGGCGCAGCAGGAGCACGAGTTCTACGTGGCGCTGTACACGCAGAGCCGGCGTTGGGGCGACCTGACCCGCCCGACGAGCGCGTGGCGCGTGCTGCTCGTCAACGACCGCCGCGAGTCCGTGGCGCCGGTGGCCATCGAGCCGATCACCCGCCCTGGCTCGGTGGAGCGGACGTACTTCCCGTATACGACGGTGTGGCGTCAGGCGTTCCGCATCCGGTTTCCACGCTACGTGCGCACCGAGTCGGGCACCGAGGTCGAGATCATCGACCCGCGCGTGCACTCGTTCAGCCTCCGGTTCAGCGGTCCGCTCGGCACCGACGACCTCGTGTGGGAGGTCGTGCCCGGGTGAGCGCCCTTCCGGCGCGCCATCGACCGTGGGAGCATCGGCGGACTTCCCGGTCCTTGCGGAGCACGTGATGCACGTAACCCTCGTTCTCACCCACGAGTGCAACCTTGCGTGCACGTACTGCTACGCGGGCGAGAAGTTCCGTCGCGACATGGACTGGGCCACGGTGTCCCGCTCCCTCGACCTTCTCTTCGCGGCCCCGCGAGGGTTCCGCGACGCGCCGCTGGACCTCGGCTTCTTTGGCGGCGAGCCGTTGATCTGCTTCGACATGCTCGAGCGAGCGGCGGTGGACGCGCAGGCTCGCGCGGCCCGCGACGGTCGGACGCTGCGCCTCGCGGTCACGACCAACGGGACGCTCATCGACGACGCCGTGGCCGCGCGGCTTCGCGAGCTCGGCGTGCAGGTCACCCTCTCCATCGACGGCTGCCGCGAGGCGCACGAGGCCACGCGCCCGCAGCGCGGCGGTCGATCGAGCTTCGACGACGTGCTCCGGGGCGCCGAGGCGATGAAGCGCGCGGGACTTCCGCTCCGGGTCATCGCCGTCGTGTCGCCGGAGAACGTGCGGTGGCTCGGCGACAGCGTGCGGTTCCTCGCAGCGCAGGGCGCGACGGAGATCATCTTGAACCCCGCCTTCGAGGGCGCCTGGAGCGACGACGACCTCGTGGTCTGGGAGGCTGGCCTCCTTGCGGCGGCGGAGGTCTACGCGGCGGCGATTCGTGCGGGCAGACCCATCGCCATGCCCACCTTCGACAACAAGCTGCTGGCCGCTGCGAAGGGCGGGCTCGCGAGCTGCGACACGTGCGGAGCCGGTGATCGCGAGCTCGCGGTGTCTCCGCAGGGCAACCTCTATCCGTGCGCGCGCATGGTCGGCGAGGACCGCGACACGCGGCTCGTCATCGGCACCCTCGACAGCGGCGTGCTCCCGGCGCGAACCGCGGAGTTCGTTCAAGGGCCGCTGGACCCCGCGTGCGGCGAGTGCGCGGAGCGCTGGCGATGCGGCGCGAGCTGCGCCTGCGCGAACCTCGCGGAGACCGGCACCACGCACCTCCCCGGTGGAACCCAGTGCTGGTACGAGCAGGCCTCGGCGCGCATCGCCGACGCGACGGGTCGCACGCTCCTCGACGAGGGCGACGCGACGTTCCTGGCGTGGACCTACGGGCGCGTCGCGACGGCGGCGAAGGCGGCGGCGCAGGCCGCGACGATCGAGCGGAAGCGCAGGCTTCCCGTGGTCGCGGGCGCATGAGCGGCAGGGACGCCGACGGCGCGTCGCGCGCGCACGCAGCGGGGGAGCGCCGTGCTGCCCGGCGATGACCTGAACGGCCGCGTGGGATCGATGGTCGCGGGGCGCTACCGGCTGCTCCGCATCATCGGCGAGGGCGGCATGGGCGCCGTCTTCGAGGCCGAGGACCTGCAGGCCGCGGCGCAGCACGTCGCGGTGAAGATCATCAAGCCCGAGTTCATCACCTCGTCCGAGGTGGTCGGGCGCTTCCAGCAGGAGGCGCGGCTCGCGGCGTCCATCGGCCACCCGAACATCGTGCGTCTCCTCGACTCGGGGAGCGACGACGACGGACCGTTCCTCGTGCTCGAGCTGTTGCAGGGCGAGACGCTCTGCGACGTGATGGAGCGGCGTCCGCTGAGCTTTCGCGAGGCGCTGACGATCACCGCCGGCACCGTCGACGCGCTGCAGGGCGCGCACGGCGTCGGCATCGTGCACCGCGACATCAAGCCCGAGAACATCTTCCTGCTGGGCGGCGCCGAGCACTTCGCGGGCGTGAAGCTCCTCGACTTCGGGATCTCGAAGATCATGTCCGAGCGCGCCGCGGGGGGCCTCACCCGGGTCGGCACCGCCGTCGGCACGCCCGATTACATGTCCCCCGAGCAGGCCAGCGGCGGGCGTGTGGATGGCCGCGCGGACCTCTGGTCCATGGGCGCGGTGCTGTACCAGGCGATCACGCTCAAGACGCCCTTCGATGGCGAGACGTACCAGCAGCTCCTCTCGCGCATCATGTTGTCTCCGCACACGCCGCTGCAGACCTACGCGCCCGCGGCGCCGCCGGGGCTCTGCGCTCTCATCGATCGCGCGCTCGAGAAGGAGCTCTCCCGACGCTTCGCCGACGCCGGCGAGATGCTCCGCGCCACCCGCGAGGTGCTCGCGGCGCTTCCATCCGACGATGCCGCCGCGCGCGTCGACGAGCCGACCCGCGTGTACTCGGCGCCGCGCGTCGACGAGGCCTCGTCGAAGACGGATCCGTTCGTGCCCGCAGCGAGCGCGGCGACGGCGTCGGTGCGTCCGTCGGTGCCGCCGCCGGTGCCTTCGCGGGTTCGCGCGCCGCCGCCGCCACCCCCGCCGACGCGGTCCCGTCCGCCGCTGCCGCTGCCCCCGGCGCCGCCGCTGGCGTCCGCGCGACTTCCTCTCGAGAGCGCGACGTTGACCGCGCTCGACCCTGCGGGACCGTCGGGCTTCGAGGCGTCGCCACCGTGGCCCTCGACGCCGCCGGCACCGCCCGTCGTGGCACCGGCTCGCCGCTCGGGGCGCGTGACCGCGGCCGTCGCCACGCTCGCCGTGGCGGGGCTCGTCGCGGTCCCGATGCTCCGTCGCAGGTCGACCCCGGCTCCGGTGGCGTCCGCGTCGCCGCTCCGCGTCGAGGCCCCGTCCGTGACGCCGTCGCCCGCGCCGGTGCCGGTGCCGGCGCACGTGGTCAGCGCGCCGCCGCTCGTGCAGATGCTCGCGGCGCCGCCCGCG
>CAIMWA010000453.1 GCA_903845045.1 uncultured delta proteobacterium
GCCGCGATGGTCGGCAGCCCGGTGCCGACGTCGAGGGTGTGGTGCACCGTGCGGATGCCCGTCGGATACGAGCCCAGCGAGCCCGTCTCACGGTGGCAGGTCGCGCACTCCGACGGAGAAACCGAGCCGCCCGGGTGGGCGGTCATCCCCGCCGGAACGGTGCCCGCGCCGAGGTAGAGGTTGTCGTGGCACGACGTGCAGACCGTCGGTGACGGTTGCGTCGCCCAGCGCGCGGCGTCGGGAGCATCGGCGGCGCCCTCGACGTGGCAGGCGGTGCAGTTGCGCAGATCCTGCGGGTAGCGAAGCCCGGAGAAGTCCGAGAGGTCGTCCGGCGGCCCGATGCGGAACGGCGTGCCCGCGACGACGCTCGGCAGCGTGCGTCCGCGGTGCACCTTGTGGATCAGCGACCGGAAGTCGAGGCTGTTGCCCGAGGACGGGTCGGTCATCTCGGCGGTGTGGCAGCGCACGCACAGGCGCACGTCGACGCGCGTGCCCTCGTGGGCGTTGAGCTGGCCGTGGCAGTTGTTGCAGCCCGAGGCCTGCGAGACCGGCATCACCGACACCGGCGTTCCTCCCGCGGGGACCACGTCGAAGACGGTGTTGGCGACGGAGGCCGGGTCGCTGGCGAAGACGCCCTGGCGACGCGCCTGCGAGGAGATCGAGAGCGTGTGCGTCGGGTCGAACGACGACGGCAGCGGCGCCGTCATGTGGAAGACCCAGCTCCCGTCGGGCTGCGCGGTGAGCTGCGACGACGCCACGGCGGTGTCGTTCACCGCCCAGTCCATGCACGACTGCTGGACGTCGGCGTGCGGCGCCGGCGCCGGACACGTGGTGAAGGCGCGGTAGCGGTCCGGCGCGCCGGTGCTGGTCAGCACGACCTCGCTGGCCTCGAAGCCCAGCAGGTTCGTCTCCGTCGGCGGGAGGACCTGGTTGCGGCCGTCGTGCAGCGAGAAGTGCACGGCGACGGTGCGGTCCGCCGCCACGGCGACGTCGAGGATCGAGAGGGTCAGCCCGTTCGCCGGAACCCACCCCGGGAGACCCCGCGCGCCGGCGTCGCCCACCGGCCCCTGGGGACCCTGCGGCCCCTGGGGACCCTGCGGCCCCGCAGGTCCTGCATCGCCCGTGGGACCCTGCGCACCGGTTGCACCCTGCGGACCCATGGCCCCCGGCAGGCCCTGCACGCCGGGCTGCCCGGGCACGCCCGCTTCGCCGGAAGCCCCGGGAAGCCCCGCCGGCCCCTGGGCGCCGCACGCGCTCAGCAGCGCGATGGCGGACACAGCGAACAAACTTCGAAATCTCATGATGAAACCCTCTCGAAAGTGCTTCTTGAGCAACGGACGTGCCCGAAATCGGGCGTTCCCGGAACCCCAGCCCCCCGCGGCTGTTCGCGCCGGATATTCGCGCAAATTTCGCGGCGTGCGTCAATCCCGCGGGGCAGCGACGGGTGTGCGAGGCTGGTGCAGGAATTGCGCTGCCCTCGGGCCTCGCAACGGGGGTCCGGGAGTCCGCGACGGCGGCGCGGAGGCCGCGAACGTGCAGTGGGAGGTCCGACCGGGGTCAGCGGAACGGCAATTGAAAGAGGGCGTTGCCGTGATCTTCGAAGCAGTGCCTTTGCGACGCTCCTGGCGGATGGCTGCGGCGGCCGCGGTCGGTGTGATCCTTCTCGCGGGCTGCGAGGGCCCCGTCGGTCCGCAGGGGCCCCGGGGTCTCTCCGGCGAGAACGGCGCGAACGGCGAGGCCGGCGTTCCCGGTGGCCCGGGAGCCACCGGTCCGCAGGGCGACGCCGGGGCGCAGGGTCCCGCGGGCGCGTCCGCCGACGCGTCGGTGGAGCTCGAGCCCGCCGGCCTCGTCGGCATCGTCACCGACGGCACCGGGCTCCCGGTGACCAGCGGCACCGTCTACCTCGTGCCCGCCGCCGACGTCACGACGCTCCGCGCCGCGGCCGTGGACCTCACCCAGGCCCCCGCCGCCGCCGCCGCCGCGACCAACGACGAGCCCCTCGAGGACCTCCTCGACCGCAACGCGGCCACGTACACGCACGCGTCCGTGGCGATGAACGGGCAGTACCGGATCCGCACCGTCGCCGCGGGCAACTGGTTCGTGGTGTGGGCGCCGTCCGTCGACGACACCGCGCACCTGCCGGGCGGCTCGCACTGCCGCGTCGCGGCCGCGGCGGCGTCCCTCACCGGTCAGCGCCTCGACATCGAGGTGTCCGGCGTGCAGAGCTCCAGCGCGACGTTCGTGGGCTCGAGCGCGTGCCTCAACTGCCACGGCCGGCACCGCGCCGAGCGCAGCGCCCACTTCAACGGCCTCCAGGTCCCCGGCGTGCGCGGCAACCTCCAGGACACGTCGCCGTGGCCTCGCTTCGACGCCGCGCTCCAGGGCTTCGTCGCCGGCACCAACCTCTACTACTCGGACTGCAACGCCGCCGGCGGGGCCGTGCAGTGCACCGTCGGCGACACGATCCCGGGCACCGGCGCCACCGTCGCCTTCGAGCTGCAGCTCCGCCACGACGCCACCGTGTCCCGCGGCGCGCCCGGCGAGTACTTCGTCACCTTCGTCAACCACCGGCACACCGAGGCGCCGCGCCGCTACGACGTGGCCCTCACCTACGGCGGCGCGCTGGGGCGGCAGCAGTTCGTCACGCGGCTGCGCAACGCGTCGGGCTCGTACTCGCTGTACGTCCTCCCGCTGCAGTTCAACACCGCCGGCGACGCCTCCGCGACGGCCCCGGCGAACCGCCCCTGGCGCGACGACCACGCCTCACGTTGGTACGACCTCACCGCGGGAACGCTCACGGCCCCCAACGGCGACAGCGCCTTCGACAACCGCTGCCTCGGCTGCCACGCCACGGGCTTCTCGCTCACCGGCAGCGCCGCCACGGGCTGGAGCGGCCACGCCGTGGGCGACGCCAACGCCGAGTTCGACCTCGACGGCGACGGGCGCCGCGACGAGATCAACGTCGGCTGCGAGAGCTGCCACGGACCGGGCTCGGAGCACATCGAGGCCCGCGTGCGCGGGTCGCACATCGTGTCGCCGGGGCTGCTCACGCCGGAGCGCGAGATGACCCTCTGCGGGTCCTGCCACTCGCGCCCCGTGGGCATCGGCGGCGGCGGCACCGAGGCCCCCCTCGACGTCGACGGACACATGCCGCGCCCGGGCATCCGCCGCGGCGACTACCTCGTGCGCCACACCACGCGCATCGACGCCACGCTGGCCGACGGGCTCTTCGCGAGCGGCGACTCCAACGCGAACCACCAGCAGGAGACCGATTTCCTGCGGTCGAACATGTACCGCAACCCGTCGCAGCTCATGGCGTGCAGCGCCTGCCACGACCCGCACGGCAGCGACGCCCAGCCGCACTCGCTCCGGAGCAGCGTGACGGACAACGCCCTCTGCACCACGTGCCACTCCACCACGCCGTTCACCACGGTGCGGCCGCACGTCGCGACGCAGACCATGTTCGCGCACGAGACCCCGCCGCTGACCTCGCTCACCTGCACGACGTGCCACATGGTGCGCACCGTCACCGCCGGCGCCGGCACCCCCACGCTCCGCGACGCCGACCCCGCGTCCGCTGCGCCGGTGCAGTACTTCCACGGCGACATCGCGGGACATCGCTTCGACGTCCAGCGCCGCGTTGCCGCGACGTCGCAGCCCGTGGCATTCACCTCCGCCTGCGGGACGTGCCACGTGCTTCTGCTTCCCAACCCGTGACCGACGCCGCCGCAGCGGCCCCGGTGCGAACCCCAACGATCCACACCCACGTTCCAAGGAGCGTCATGCCGTCCACTCGCCTCGCCTTGTGCATCGCCTCGCTCGCCTTCGGGTGCAGCCAATCGACCCCTGAAGCCACGCCTCGCGCGCAGGCCGCCGCCGAGACCCCCGCCTCCGCCGAGCGCGCGGAGCCGAACTCCGCCGACCAGCTCCGAGCTTGGATCCCCGCCGCCAACGGCGCCGCCGCCAACCCCGGCGCGGCGGCCCCCGCGGCGGCAGCCCCGTCCGGGACCAACGCGCCGGCGCCCACGGCGCACGGCGAGACCCGCGGCGTCGTCCGCGAGACCATGAACTCCGGCGGGTACACGTACATGCGCCTCGAGACCTCCGGCGGCGAGCGCTGGGTCGCCACCACGGAGATGCCGCTCCACGTCGGCGACACCGTCAGCGTCGACGGCGGCGACGTGATGAACGGCTTCCACAGCCGCACGCTCAACCGCACCTTCGACAGCATCGTCTTCGCCGGGGCCGTGCACGTCGCCGGCGCGAACGGCGCCGCAGCGCCCGCCCCGACGGCCCCCGCCGCGCCGGAGCCTCCGACGCAGGCCTCCCCGGGGCTCCCCGCGGGCGCGGTCATCCACGGCACCGTGCGCGAGACCATGAACTCCGGCGGGTACACGTACCTCCGCGTCGAGAACGCCCAGGGATCGACCTGGGCCGCGATCCCGCAGACCACCGTCGCCGTCGGCGCCGTCGTCGACGTCATGCCCGGCAACGAGATGCCCGGGTTCCACAGCCGCACCCTCGACCGCACGTTCCCGCAGCTCACGTTCTCGCCGGGCCTCCGCGGCGCGGGCGTTGCGGGCGCGGCGCCGACCGGGGCCGCCAACGGCGTGATGCCTGCGGGCCATCCCGCGATGGGGCAGGGCACGCTGCCGCCGGGGCACCCCGCCCTCGGGACGGCGTCCCCGGGTCTTCCCGGCGCGTCGCCCGTCGGCGCGCTGCCTCCCGGCCACCCCGCCATCGGCCAGGGCGCGCTGCCCGCCGGCCACCCCGCCGCTCCCGCCACGCACTGATCTCCCCAGACTTCGACGGGCCGGCGCTTCACGGCGCGAATTGACCCTGCGACGTCGCGGCTCTACGGTCGTCGCGATGCTGTCGCATCGGGCCCGGCGGATCCTCCTCGCGGCGGTGGGTGACTTCGTCTCCACCGGGGAGCCGGTCGCGTCGAAGATGCTCGCGCGGCGCCACGACCTGCGGCTGTCGGCGGCGACGGTGCGCGCCGTCTTCGTCGAGCTCGAGGCCGGCGGCTACCTCGGCAAGCCCCACACGTCGGCGGGGCGCGTTCCCACGGAGCTCGGGCTGCGCGTCTTCGCCGAGGCCATGATCGCCGCGGCCGAGGGCTGCGCGACGGCGGGCGGCGGCGGGGACCTCTGGTCGGCGTCGGAGCCGGGCTTCGACGCGGCGCTGCGCCACACCACCCGGGTGCTCGCATCGCTCACCGGCTCCGCGGCGCTGCTGCGCGCCCCCGCGGGCGAGGGCTGGGTGCTCAAGGACCTGAAGTTCATCGCGCTGCGCCCCAAGGAGCTGCTCGCCGTGGTGGTGTCGGCCAACGGCGCCGTGGAGAACCGCGTGCTCGTCGCGCGCGAGGCGCTGTCGCCGGCGGACATCGACCGCGTGAACAACCTTCTGCACGAGCGCGTGCAGGGGCGCACCCTCGCGCAGGTGCGGGCGGCGCTGGCGGCGGAGCGCGACGAGGCGCGGGCCCAGGGCGATCGCGTGGCGCGGGCGGCGCTCTCCCTCGGCAGCGAGGCGCTGGCCTCCGTCGGCACGGCCTCCGAGGTGCTCGTCGAGGGCGCCGCGAAGCTCATCGCGCGCCCCGAATTCGCGAGCGCCGAGAGCACCCGGCAGCTCGTCACCGCCCTCGAGGACCAGGACCTGCTCGTCGAGCTCCTCGACCGCACCGTCGACGCGCGCGGGCTGCAGGTGGTCTTCGGCGGCGGCGACAACGCCATGGGGAGCGAGCTCTCGCTGGTGGCCACGAGCTTCGGCGACGGCGCCGTGGGCGTGCTCGGCTCCACGCGCATGGACTACGGCAACGTCGCCCGCATCGTCCGCGAGGCGGCCGCGCGCCTCGACGACGTGCTCGGCGGCCGCGGCGGCAACTGACCGCCCGCGCCGCGCGCCCCACGGATCCCGTGGCCCCGCCGCCTGTGGTACTGAATCGCCATTCAGTTTCCCGGAGGAGGAGCCATGACATCGCCGTTCACCGAGTCCCATCAGCTGTTCCGCAAGACCGTGCGCGACTTCGTGGAGAAGGACCTGCGCCCGCACGTCGACCAGTGGGAGGAGGACGAGCTCTTCCCGCGCTGGGTCTTCGAGAAGGCCGGCGAGCTGGGCATCTTCGGCGCGCACTACTCCGAGGAGCACGGCGGCAGCGGCGGTGACTACTGGTACTCCATCGCCAAGGCCGAGGAGCTCCCGCGCACCGGCGCCGCGGGCGTTCCGATGGCGCTCATGGTGCAGAGCGACATGGCCACGCCGGTGGTCGCGGACCTCGGCACCAAGGAGCAGATCGAGGAGTTCCTGAAGCCCGCGCTGCGCGGCGAGAAGATCGCGGCGCTGGGCGTGAGCGAGCCCGGCTGCGGCTCCGACGTGGCGGGCATGCGCACCTGGGCGCGCAAGGACGGCGACGACTACGTCATCAACGGGTCGAAGACGTTCATCACCAACGGCACCCGCGCGGACTTCATCACGCTGATGCTCAAGACGCAGCCCGAGGCGGGCCACGCGGGCATCTCCATCGTGACCTTCCCGACGGACGTGAAGGGCTTTCACGTCAGCAAGAAGCTGAAGAAGATCGGCAACAAGTGCAGCGACACCGCGGAGCTGTTCTTCGAGGACTGCCGCATCCCGCAGCGCTACCTGCTGGGCGAGGAGGGCGAGGGGTTCCGCTACCTGATGCAGAACTTCCAGAGCGAGCGGCTCATCGCGTCGGCGTCGGCGACGGCGGGCTCGAAGCTCATCCTCGAGGAGGGCATCGCCTACGGGCGCGACCGCACGGCGTTCGGCAAGCCGATCCTCAAGCGCGAGGTGTGGCAGCACAAGATCGTCGACCTCGCGACGAAGCTCGAGGCCGCCGAGGCGCTCACGTACCGCGCCGCCGAGGCCTACAACCGCGAGCGCTACGTCGACAACCAGCCGGTGAGCTTCGACACCACGAAGCTCATCTCCATGGCCAAGATCTTCGTGGGCGACATCACGAGCGAGGTGGCCGACGCCATGCTGCAGTTCCACGGCGGCTGGGGTTACATCGAGGAGTATCACATCGCCCGCGCGTGGCGGGACCAGCGGCTCTTCCGCCTCGGCGGCGGCACGACGGAGACGCTGCGGTACTACGTCGCCAAGCTCATGGGCCTGTGACCGACCGGCGTCGATGCTGCGGCGGCTGAAGGCGCTGCGCGACGGCCTGTCACCGCGCGCGCGGCAGGTCGCGGCGGCGGCGGCGGTGGTCGCGGGCGTCGTCGCCGGCGGTCACGAGCTCGGCGGGCGCGTGCCCCGCGAGGTCACCCTCCGCGCGGATCTACGACCCCTCGCCGCGCAGGGCTTCGCGGCCCGCTCGCTGCGCGTCGAGATCGTCGACGAGGCCGGCGCGGTGCTGCGGCGCATCGAGCAGCGCGCGGCGCCCGGCGCGACGCTGACGGTGCTGTCGGCGAAGGTGCCGCTGCCGACCGGTGACTGGCGCGCGCGCGTCGAGCTCGCCGACGACGCCCGGGTGCTCGCCCGCGACGCGCGCCTCCACGTCGAGGCCGGCGCGCCCGTGGACCTCCCGCTCCCTTCGCCCTGACCTCCCGCGGAACTTCGCGAGCGCGCGTCGAAATCGGCGCGGGGACGTTGCGCGACGAGGCGGTGTTCCCGTAGACGCTGCGCCAGGAATGCTCGTCACCACGTCCCAGGCGCTCCGCTCTCTCGTCGTTCGTCTGCACCGCGGCGAGGACCTCGCCGAGTCCCTCGCGGGGCTCATCGCGTCGCAGCGCATCGCGGTCGCCACGGTGCACGGCCACGGCGTGCTCGAGGCCGTGATCCTCGACGCGTACGACGCCCGCGCGAAGGCGTACACCGACGCGCGCACCTTCACCGGGCGCCTCGAGCTGCTCTCCCTCGAAGGCCACCTCTCGACGCGCGAGGGCAGCCCGGACCTGTACCTTCACGCCACCGTCGCGCGCGACACCGGCAACGGCGTCGAGGTCGTCGGCGGACGCCTCATCGAGGCGCAGGTGGTGGCCGTGGAGCTCACGCTGCTCCTGCACGACGACCTCGCCCTCGAGCGCGCGCCGGAGGCCAGCGGCATCCCCACGTGGCGCGTCGGCGGCGCCCCCGCGGCGGCTCCGGCGAAGGCCGCGCCGGCGGCGGAGACGGGCCGCTCGCGTCGCAGCACGAGCCCCGACCGGGAGCCCGCGCCCGCTCCTGCTCCGTCGACGAGCCCGCGTCGCATCGAGGCCGCGAAGCCCGTGACCCTCGCCGAGGTGGCGCAGCAGCTCCAGGCGATGCCCGCGAAGCCCGAGCGCGCCGTCGACGACGACGAAGGAGCGGTGCTCGAGGTCGCTGCCGGCGACGTGCTGGAGCACCCGACCTTCGGCGACGCGACGGTGGTGCGTCTCAGCGACGACGACCGCTGCGACATCAAGCTGCTGCGCAGCGGATCGTTCCGCACCATCGCCCTCGACTACTTCGAGATCGTGGCGCAGCCGGCGCGCGACGGCCACCGCGTGTGGAAGCTCACGCCGCGGCACCGTCGCTGACCGTTCGCGACGCCTCGCCGTCGCAGCCCTTCAGTCCGCGCGCCAGTGCCCTTGCTGGAGCCGCCAGCCGCCGGGTCCTTGCACCCAGTGCGCGGCCTCCCAGACGGCACCCGGCCGCGGGCCCGACCAGCGTCCCGACAGCCACGTGTACCGCGCGCCGTTCCAGAACCAGTGGCCGGTGATCCACACGGCGTTGGCGAACGGCGCGTCGGGGTGTGCCTCGTCGATGGGCGGCGGCGGCGCCGACGGAACGACCATCTCCACTGGCGGCGGCGGCTCGTAGACCTCCGACGGCACCGCGGGCTGCGCGGTGATCCAGTGACCCTCGCCGTAGCGCCAGCCGCGCCCCTGGCGCTCCCACACCGGCGGCTGCCACCCGTAGCCCGGCGCCGGCGGCGCGGACCACATCCCCGGCATCCACATCTGCTGACCGCCCCGCCAGGCCCAGTGCCCGGGCTGCCACACGTGATCCTGCGACGGCCGCGGCGGCATCATCTCGCGGCGTGGCGGCGGCGGCGCCATCGGCACCGTCACGAAGGGCACGGGCCGCGAGAAGCCGTTGGGAGCGCCCATGGGTCCGCGCTGCCAGCCTTGCTGCGGCGGGGTCACCACCACGGGTCCGCGCTGCATCCCTTGTTGCATCGGCGCGATCACCACGGGACCCCGCTGCATCCCGGGTCCACCCGGTCCGCGCTGCATCCCCGGCTGCGCCGAGGGCACCGCGATGGGGAGCTGCGCCGCCGCCGTCGCGGGCAGCGCGAGGACGCACACCACGAAGAGCTTCGAGTTCATGCGAACACCGACCTTTCGTCGCGGGGACGCAGTTAGCTTTTTGCGGTTCCCCGTGACGGGCCTGCCTCTAGGACCGCGCGCCGGGGTCGACAAGCGGAGCGCCGCAAGACGCGGCGAATGCGCGCCGGTGCGCGAGCCGGCGTGTGAAATCCCTTGGAAATGTGCTGTTTACGGAAGGGGCGCAGCGCGCGCGCCGGGCGTTGCGTGGGCGGGTCGAGGCCGCGCCGCCGCGGTCACATCGGGCGCCAGTGGCCCTGCTCGAGGCGCCAGCCCGCGGGGGTCTGCACCCAGTGCGCGGGCTCCCACGCCGCCCCGGGCCGCGGACCCGACCAGCGCCCCGCGAGCCAGTTGTAGTGCGACCCGTTCCAGAACCAGTGGCCCGGGATCCACACGGCGTTGGCGAAGGGCACCACCGGCCGCATCTCTTCGATGGGCGCGGGCGGCGCCATGGGCACCAACGAGGTGACCGCCGGCGGCGGCTCGTAGACCACCGTGGGCGCCGCTGGCTGGGCGTTCATCCAGTGGCCCTCGCCGAAGCGCCAGCCGCGTTCGTGACGCTCCCACGTCGGCGGCTGCCAGCCGTAGCCCGGCGCCGGCGGCGGCGTCCATACGCCCGGGAGCCACACCTGCTGGCCGCCCCGCCACGCCCAGTGCCCGCCCTGCCACACGTGCTCCGGCCCCGGACGCGCAGGGATCACCTCGACGCGGTTCGGCGGCGGCGCGGCGGGAACGGCGACCCACGGCACCGGCCTCGCGTAGCCCCCGGGCATGCCCATGGGACCGCGCTGCATCATCGGCTGCCCCGTGGGCACCGCGATGGGAATCTGCGCGGCCGCAGCCGCGGGGAGCACGAGAACGCACACGGCGAAGAGCTTCGAATTCATGCGAGCAGCCACCCTTTCGTCGCCGACGCGCACCCGCGAGACGGCGCCGCGACGGGTGTAGACCCGCCCGCGCGCCGCCCACAAGAGGTCGGGACGTCGCACCGTACGGCGCCGCGCCGCCGCGCATTCACCGCGGACTGCAGCCCTCAGACGAAGCGGAAGGCGTCCTTCATGGTGCAGCGCCGCTCGCGGGTGAAGGTGCGCGCGGTGGTGAGCCCCTCGCCGGTGGGCGAGGCGATGGTCCAGCTCGTCCAGCCCTCGCCGCCGACGCCGATGCCCGCGTAGTTGGGGCCGTTCTTCACGAAGATGCTGGCGTTGATCACCCGCGCCATGTGCGACAGGTGCTCGATGTTGGTGCTCCACATCGTCGCGGTGTGCCCGTAGCCGTGCTCCACGCGCTTGGCGGTGGCGATGGCCTCGCCGACGTCGCGGGCGCGCACCAGGCCGAGCACCGGCATCAGCATCTCGTGCTGCACGAAGGGGTGCTTCTCGTCGACCTCGGCCCAGAGCATCCGCAGGTCGTCGGGGGCGCTGCGTCCGATGGAGCGCAGGATCACGTTCGCGTTGCGCCCCACGAACTCGCGGTTCACGTGGCCGTCCGACGTGATGAGCACGCGCTCGAGGGCGCGCAATTCGCCGGCGCTGAGCTCGTGCGTCGCGCAGTCCTTCAGGGCCTTCTTGAACTTGTCGGCCACCGACGCGACGACGACGATCTCCTTCTCGCAGGTGCAGATCACGTTGTTGTCGAAGCTCGCGCCGTCGACGATGCCCCGCGCCGCGGCGTCGAGGTGCGCCGTCTCGTCGACCACCGCCGGGGGGTTGCCCGGACCCGCGCTGATCGCGCGCTTGCCCGACTTCATGGCCTCGCTGACCACGGCGCCGCCGCCGGTGACCACGACGAGCCGCACGCCCGGGTGGCGCATGATCGCCTGCGCGCTCGCGATGGTGGGCTCCGCGATGCAGCAGATGAGGTCCTCGGGACCGCCCGCGGCGACGATGGCGTCGGAGAGCAGCGACACGTACCAGGCCGAGGTCTCCTTCGCGAGCGGGTGCGTGTTGAACACCACCGCGTTGCCGCCGGCGACCATGCCGATGCCGTTGTTGATGATCGTCTCGGTGGGGTTCGTGCACGGCGTGATGGCCGCGATGACCCCGTACGGCGCGCGCTCCGTCACCATGAGCCCGTCGTCGCCGCTCGCCGCGATGGGCTCGAGGATCTCCGGACCCGGCGTCTTCGTGATCGCCGCGCGGTTCTTGATGCGCTTGTCGTCGACGCGGCCGAGGCTGGTCTCCTTCACCGCGCGCTGGCACATCTCCTCGAGCACCCCGAGGGCCGCCTGGCGCATCGAGCGAACCACGGCGCGGCGCGTCTCTAGGGGCATCGCCTCGTAGCGCTCGAAGGCCTTGCGCGCGGCCGCGACGGCGCTGTCGACGTCGTCGAAGACCCCGCGGCGCTTCACCCGCACCGACGGCGCCCCGACGGCCCCGGCCAGCGCCCGCTCGATGGCCCCCGCGTTCGCCGTCACGCCCTGCTTGCGCAGGCGCTCGACCACCATCGCCACGATCTGGTCCACCGTCGGGTCGTTGCTCTTCATCGCGGTCGCGCACGCTACGCCAGCGCCGGCGCCGCCGACAACGGGGACCTGCCGCGCGCCCGCCGGTCCCTTGAGTTTTGGCGGTGCGTTCCGCTACCGTGGAAGACCGCGGTGCGACTGCAGCGCCGCACAGGAGCGAACGGCGATGCGTACGGCACCAAGCGGATGGTTCGGGGCGGTGTGGCTGGGGGCGGCGATGGCGCTGTCCGGGTGCGCCGGGGAGAGCATCGTGGGCGCACCTCGCGCGGCCGACGCCGGCGGCGACATCGCCATGGACGTCGTCCGCGACGTTCCGCCGGTCTGCATGACCGGGCAGACGGTGTGCAGCAACGTCTGCGTCAACACCCAGACCGACAACGCGAACTGCGGCGCGTGCGGGAATTCCTGCATGGCGGGCCAGATGTGCGCGCTCGGCCAGTGCGCCGTGACGTGCGGTGCGACGCTCGCCACCTGCACCCCGCCCGACGCGGGCGTCGACGGCGGCTCCGCGGCGTACTGCGCCGACCTGGCCAACGACCGCTTCAACTGCGGCGCCTGCGGCCAGGCCTGCCCGCCCGGGAACATCTGCGTCAACCGCATGTGCCAGGTGTCTTGCGTCGCCGGGCAGACGCTCTGCGGCGGCACGTGCCGGGACCTCCAGTCCGACGTGCAGAACTGCGGCGGCTGCGGCATGGCGTGCGCGGCCGGCCAGGTGTGCAGCAGCGGCGCGTGCGCTGCCAGCTGCGGACCGGGTCTGCACAACTGCAGCGGCGCGTGCGTGTCGACGGACACCGACCCGGCGAACTGCGGCGCCTGCGGCAACACCTGCCGCCTCACCAACGTGTCGGTGCAGGCGTGCGTCGCCGGCGCCTGCGTCGTCGGGAGCTGCACCGCGGGCTGGGCCGACTGCGACGGCATGGCCTCGGACGGCTGCGAGACCAACGTGCGCAGCACCGACGTCGCGAACTGCGGCGGCTGCGGCATCCGCTGCGCGTACCCCAACGCGGCGGCCACGTGCACCGACGGCGTGTGCATGCGCGGCGCGTGCGCGGCGGGCTTCGCGGACTGCGACGGCGACCCCTCGAACGGCTGCGAGGCGAACACGCAGACCGACAACGCGCACTGCGGCGCGTGCACCGGCAGCGTCTGCGCGTCGGGGCAGGTCTGCAACGCCGGAGCGTGCGCGACCACCTGCGGCGCGGGCCTCACGAACTGCTCGGGTGACTGCGTGAACCGCAACACCGACGTCAACAACTGCGGCGCATGCGCGACGGTCTGCGCGCTTCCCAACGTGAACGTGCAGGCGTGCTCCGGCGGCGCGTGCGTCGTCGGCGGCTGCGCGACGGGCTTCGGCGACTGCGACGCCGTTGCGGCCAACGGGTGCGAGACCAACGTGCGCAGCACCGACGTCGCGAACTGCGGCGGCTGCGGCGTGCGCTGCGGCTTCGCGAACGCCGCGGCGACGTGCATGGGCGGCACCTGCGTGCTCGGGGCCTGCAACACCGGCTTCGCCGACTGCGACGGCAACCCCGCCAACGGCTGCGAGGTGAACACGCAGTCCGACAACGTGAACTGCGGGGCGTGCTCGACCACCGGCGCCTCGCACGCGTGCGCCGGCGGCCAGGTGTGCTCCGGCGGCGCCTGCGCGGCGTCGTGCGGGGCCGGCCGCACCAACTGCTCCGGCGACTGCGTGAACCTCGCGACGGACCCGAACAACTGCGGCGCCTGCGCCTCGGTGTGCAACCTCGCGGGCGTGAGCGTGCAGGCCTGCAGCGGCAGCGCCTGCGTCGTCGGCGGCTGCCTCCCGGGCCTCGCGGACTGCAACCGCACGGCGTCCGACGGCTGCGAGGTCAACGTCGCCTCGAACAACGTCAACAACTGCGGCGGCTGCGGGGTGCGCTGCTCGTTCCCGAACGCGGCCGCGACGTGCGCGGCGGGCGCGTGCGTGCGCGGGGCCTGCAACACTGGCTTCGCGGACTGCGACGGCAACCCGGCCAACGGCTGCGAGGTCAACACCACCACCGACAACGGCAACTGCGGGGCGTGCTCGGCGACGGGCGCGTCGCGGGCCTGCGCGGCCGGCCAAGTCTGCTCCGCCGGAGCGTGCGCGGCCACCTGCGGCGCGGGCCTCACGGCGTGCAGCGGACGCTGCGTGTCGACCACCACGGACCCGGCGAACTGCGGCACCTGCGGCACCGTCTGCGCGCTGGCGAGCGTGACCGTGAACACCTGCGTCGCCGGCGCGTGCGCCGTCGGCACCTGCGCCGTCGGCCGCGGCGACTGCGACCGCGTCGCGTCGAACGGCTGCGAGACCGTCACCAACACCACCGACGTCAACAACTGCGGCGGCTGCGCGGTGCGGTGCTCCTTCCCCAACGCGACGGCGACCTGCGCCGCCGGGAGCTGCGTGCGCGGCGCGTGCGCGGCGGGCTTCGCGGACTGCAACGGCGTCGCGTCGGACGGCTGCGAGGTCAACGTCAACACCGACAGCCGCAACTGCGGCGCGTGCAACCTCGCGACGGCGTCGCACGTCTGCGCCGCGGGCCAGGTGTGCAACGCCGGCACCTGCGCGGCCACCTGCGCCAGCGGCCTCACGGACTGCGGCGGCACGTGCCGCAACCTCAGCGCCGACCCGCTCAACTGCAACGGCTGCGGGACCATCTGCCCCTCGGGCGGCCACTCCACGGCGTTCTGCACGGGCTCGACCTGCGGCCTGAGCTGCGCGGCGGGCTTCGCCGACTGCAACGCCACCGCGTCGGACGGCTGCGAGCGCTCCACCACCACGCTCACCGACTGCGGCGCGTGCAACCGCGCGTGCAGCTTCGCCAACGCGGCGGGCATCTGCTCGACGAGCGGCGTGTGCAGCATGGGCGCGTGCAACACCGGCTTCGCCGACTGCAACGGCAACCCGGCGGACGGCTGCGAGGTGAACCTCGCCACGGACCGCGCGCACTGCGGCGCGTGCACCGGCACCTCGGCGACCTGCGCCTCGGGTCAGGTGTGCAACGCCGGAACGTGCGCTGCCTCGTGCGGCGCCGGGCTCACGCAGTGCGGCGGCGGCTGCACGAACACGCAGTACGACCCCGCGAATTGCAACGCGTGCAGCGTCGCCTGCCCGGCGCAGAGCAACGCCCGCGCGGCGTGCGCCGGCGGCGCCTGCGGCATCATCTGCAACAGCGGCTTCGGCAACTGCAACGGCGTCGACACCGACGGCTGCGAGACGCCGCTCACGTCCGTCACGAACTGCGGCGGCTGCGGCATCGCGTGCACGTCGGCGCAGAGCTGCACCGCGGGCGTGTGCACGTACCTCCCGAACTACACGTTCAGCGTCCCGTCGTCGGCGCCGGCCTTCGTCGACGCGTGCGCGGCGGCGGGCTCGGTGCACCTGCTCGCGAGCACCGACGACGCCGCGTCGCCGGTGACGCTCCCCTTCGCGTTCGCGTACTGGGGCAGCCTCATCGCCTCGGGCTCGACGATCTACGCCAGCACCAACGGCAACCTTCAGATGGCCGGACCGGGCAGCGGGCAGTACACGCCGCTCACCATCCCGAGCGCGACGGACGCCGCCAACGGCACCATCGCAGCGCACTGGCACGACATCTTCACGCGCACGAACGGCATCTGCATCGCGACCACCGGCACGGCGCCGAGCCGCTCGTACATCGCAGAGTGGGCCGACACGTACAACTGGTCCACGAGCCAGGGCGACATGACCTTCGAGATCGTGCTGCACGAGACGAGCATGGTCATCGACTTCGTCTACTCGACGATGAGCGCGACGGTGCTCGCGGGCACCACGGGCCTCGAGACCGTCGACGGCCTCCGCGCCATCGTGCCGCCGGCCACGACGCCGAACTGCAACGGCACGGGCACCGACAACTGCTCGCCGGCGACGGGCACCGCCTACCGCTTCACGCCGTCGCCCTGACCCACGTCCCGCGGGTCCGCCCGGGGGCGCTCAGCCCCCGCGGACCCTGCGCGGCACCGCCCAGCACGCCAACGAGTAGCCGAAGCGGGTTCCCCCGGCGCCGCCGTCGAGGGCCTCGTACACCGCGAACCCGGCGGGACCGCCCGCGTACACCGTGACCCGCCCCTGAAAGCCCATGGTGCGCTCGCCGCCGACGGCGAGGTCGGCCCAGCCGTCGCCGTCGAAGTCGCGCAGCGCGCCGAAGGAGCCCCCCAGGTACGACGGCGCCGTGTCGGCCAAGAAGGACTGCGCGGCCGCCGCGCCAAAGCCCGCGGTGCCGCCGTGGAAGACGTACGCCGCGCCGCCGTACGAGCTGCGCTGCGGCGCCCCGACGACGAGGTCCGCGTAGCCGTCGTGGTCCGCGTCGCCGAGCGGCGCGAGCGCGGCGCCGAACTGCGCGCCGGTGCCCCCGGTACCCGCGAGCACCCACGCCGCGGCGCCCGTCGCGAGGGCCGACGGACCGCGGTAGACGAGCACCTGGCCGGTGCCGCTCACGACGTTGGGCGCGCCCGCGGCGAAGTCCGGGAGGCCGTCGCCATCGACGTCGCCCACCGCCGCCACCGCGGCGCCGTACTGCCCTCCGTCGGCGCGCAGGAGCACCCGCGTCGCCGCGCTCCCGAGCCCCGCGGCGCTGCCTCGAAAGAGGTGCACCGCCCCGGTGTTGCCGCCGGTCAGGTCGGCGCCGACGAGCAGGTCCGCGAAGCCGTCGCCGTCGACGTCGCCGGCGCCCGCCACGGACACGCCGAAGCGCGCCGCCGCGGTGCCTCCCGGCGCGAGCGCCCACGACGGCGTCGTTGCGATCCCGGCCGCCGAGCCGCGGTAGACGTACGCGCGCCCGGTGCCGCTGCCCTGGTACGCGCCGACGAGCAGGTCCGCGAAGCCGTCGCCGTCGACGTCGCCCGCGGCCGCCACCGTGGCGCCGAACTGCGACGTTGCGGCGTCCGGCCCCGTGAGCACCGCCGCGGGCACCGGGCGCAGCCCCGCGGACGACCCGAGATAGACGAACACCTGGCCGAGTCCCGAAGCACCGCCAGGCGCGCCGACGGCGAGGTCGCAGAGGCCGTCGCCGTCGACGTCGCCGAGCGCCGCGACCCCGAAGCCGAACTGCCCCGCGCCGCTGCCCGGCGCCACGAGCATGGCCGCCGGGGTATTGCCGAGACCCACGGAGCTCCCTCGAAAGATCGCCACCGCCGGAGCCGGCACGCTTCGAAAGGGCATGCCCACGGCCAGGTCGTCGTAGCCGTCGCCGTCGAAGTCCGGGACCACCCCCCACGCCGCGCCGCCACCGCCGGGTCCCGGTACCCGGAAGGGCCCGTCGGCGACGAAGGACGCGGTGCCGCTCGAGCGCGTGCCGGCGCGCACCCGCCAGAAGAGCGGACCGAGAGGGAGGTCCGCGCTGGGAACGCCTTGGTTGCCGGCAGCGGGCAGCGTCGTCAGCACGGTCCGGCAGCCTGGGTCGCGGCACACCTCGACGACGGAGTCCGCCGCCGCGGGATCGGCGTCGGCGGGGAACACCCACCGCAGCGTCGGCCGGCGCACCGTCACGTGCACCGCGGGCGGAGGCCACACGCGCCGCGGGAGCGTCCGGCACGCCGTGCCGTCGCGTACGAAGCCGGCGTCGCAGGCGAAGTCGCAGGTGCCCGCGTCGCAGGTCGCGTGGCCGCCGGACGGCGCCGGGCAAGGGTCGCAGCGACCGCCGCACGAGAGCGGCGAGGCGTCGAGCGCGCAAGTGGTCCCGCACGCGTGCGCGCCGGGGTCGCAGTGCACCCCGCAGGCGCCGGCCACGCACGTCGCAGCGCCGTTCGCGGGCACCGGACACCGCGTGCACGACGGTCCGCATCCGAGCGGCGAGGTGCCGTCGGTGCAGGCCCCGTTGCAGCTCCGGAACCCGGGGTCGCAGCTCACGCCGCACGCGCCTGCCGCGCACGTCGCCGCTCCGTGCGGGGTCGCCGGGCACGGGCTGCATCGCGAGCCGCAGGTGACGGCGTCGGTGTCCCGCGCGCAGGTCGATCCGCAGGCGTGATAGCCCGCGTCGCACGACACGGCGCACGCACCGGCCACGCAGGCCACGGAGCCGAAATCCGGGCGCACGCACGGAGCGCAGCTCGTGCCGCAGGTCTCGACGGCGTCGCTCCGCACGCAGAGCGCGCCGCAGCGGTGCGTGCCCGTCGGACAGGTGAAGTCGCAGCTCCGCCCCGACGCCGAAGTGCTGCAAATGGCGACGGCGCCGGCGGGGAAGGGGCACGGGTCGCAGCGCGCGCCGCAGCTCCGCACGCTGTCGTCGGCGAGGCAGTCCGCGCCGCAGCGATGGGTGCCCGCGCCGCAGGGAGCCACGCAGCGCCCGCTCGCGCACTGCGCCCCGGCGAGGCACGCGGTGCCGCACGCGCCGCAGTTGCCGGTGTCGGCGGAGAGGTCGACGCAGCCCGTGCCCGCGCAATACGACTGCGGGGTGGCGCAGGCGCAGCGCCCGCCGTCGCACCACGCCCCGGCGAGGCACGCGGTGCCGCAGGAGCCGCAGTTGCGAGGGTCCGTCGCGAGGTCCGCGCACGCGCCGCCGCACACCACGCTGCGGTCCGAAGGGCACTGGCACGCGCCGCCGCGGCAGCTCCGGCCGCTCGCCTGGGCTCCGCAGGGAGTGCCCTCGGGCAGCTCGCCGGTCACGCACACGTGGCGGTCGGGATCGCAGTGCTCGGTGACCGTGCAAGGGTCGTCGTCGGCACACACGGCGTCCGTCGCGCACGCGCGCTGGGCCCGGCAGCCGCGCCCGGGCTCGCACGCCGAGCCTGCGGGGCAGAGCGCGGCGAGGGGGGCGTGCACGCAGCGCTCCTCGCGGCACGCGTCGACGGTGCAGCCCACGCCGTCGTCGCAGTCGCGGTCCATGCGGCACTCCGGCGGGACCTCCGGCGCGTCGCGGCGAACGATGACCAGCGAGTCGAAGGCCGGCTCCGGCGCATCCATCGGATCGCCGGCGTCGATGGGCGGTGCGCCGAGCACGGAGACCCCCGGCCCGCACCCGGAGGCGGCGAGCACGGCGGCGATCGCAGCGGCGCGGCGCGAGGACA
>CAIMWA010000454.1 GCA_903845045.1 uncultured delta proteobacterium
CACTCTTGGGTGCCGCGCGGATGCGGGTTCGCCGGGGCCGCGGGGCGCGCCGTGGGGCGTGCCGCCGGGTGCGCGCCGGTCTCGCCCTCGGAGGCTCCCGCCGCGGGCTCCGCCGTCGGCGGGTGGGCGTGGTTGTATTCCTGGATCACGCGGTCCGTGAGATCGAGGTGGCTCGGCGCCCACACCACGCCGCTCTGGTCGAAGATCCCCGTGTAGCCCTCGGCGGTGCCGATCTGCCGCACGACGCCCTGAAGGTTCACCAGGATCTGCTTGGTGAGCTCCGCCTCGCGCTGGGCCAGCTCCTGCTGGTACTCGAGGTAGTTCTTCTGCAGGCTGACGAGCTGCTCCTGATACTCGCTCATGCGCTTCTGGAGCGCGTCGCGCGAGAGGATCTTCTCCTGCTTCTCGAGCTCGGCCTTCAGCCGCTTGAGCTGCTCCTGGCGGCCGTTGAGCTGCTCCTGCCGCGACTCGAAGAGCTTCTTGAGCTGGTTCTTCGCGCGGCGTCCCTCCTCGGTCTCGAGGATGGCGCGCTGCATGTCGACCACCGCGATGCGGACCTGCGCGTAGAGACGCGGCGCCACCAGCGCGAGCACGGCCGCCGCGAGCAGTGCGAAAAGGCGGCTGCGCCGACGCTCGGCGGCGAGGGAGACACCAGAATTCCGGCGAGGGGGTGACATAGGGCGCGCGACGCTTACACGCGCGCTCCGCGAGGGTCAAGGCGCTCCGGCGCCCGCGCTCAGGTCAGAAGCGGATCGAGTGCTCGATGCGGTACTTCACCCATCGATACCCGAGCACCGCGCTCACGCCCAGACCGATCACCGGAACCGTGACCATCGACGTCGTGGCGAGGAGCGCGACCGACCCCGCGGCCGTCGCGGCGGCGACGACACCCTTCTTCGTGGCTTCCTTCTTCTTCTCGTCGAGTGCACTGGCCATGACGACGGCGCTCCTTCCGAGCGAAAACTAGCACACGGCTACGAGGCGCGCCGTCCGAGGCCGATGCCCTCGTAGGTGAAGCCCTGGGCCTCGGGCTCGAGCGCCGCCCAGACGTTGCGCCCGTCGATGAGGAGCTTCGTGCGCATCTGCGCGCCGAGGCGCTCGAAGTCCGGCGAGCGGTACTCCTGCCACTCGGTAACGAGGATCAACGCGTCGGCGCCCACCGTCGCATCGTACGGATGCTCGACGAAGATGACCTTGTTCGCGAGCGCTCCGAGCGCCGTGCGGGCGGTGCCGCGGGCCGCGGGGTCGTGCACGCGCACCTCGGCGCCGGCCTCGAGGAGCTGCGCGATGAGCGTGAGCGCCGGGGCCTCGCGGACGTCGTCGGTGCGCGGCTTGAACGCCAGGCCCCAGAGCGCGATGCGGCGGTCGGCGACGCTGCCCACGCGCCGGATCAGCTTCTCGAAGAGGAGGCCCTTCTGCCGAGCGTTGACGTCCTCGGTGGCGCGCACGACCGCGAGGTCGACGCCGTTGCGCTCGGCGAGGTGCAGCAGCGCGGCGACGTCCTTCGGAAAGCAGCTCCCGCCATAGCCCGCGCCGGGAAAGAGGAACCGCGACCCGATGCGCGCGTCGCTGCCGACGCCCTTGCGTACGGCCCCGACGTCGGCACCGACGACCTCGCAGAGCCGCGCGATGTCGTTCATGAACGAGATGCGCGTCGCGAGCATGGCGTTCGCCACGTACTTGGCCATCTCCGCGGAGCGCGGATCCATGAACAGCAGCCGGTCGTGGTTGAGCTGCAGGGGGGCGTACAGCCGGCGCACCGCCGCGCGGCCGGCCTCGTCGCGCACGCCCACGATGACGCGGTCGGGCTTGAGGAAGTCGTTGATCGCGTCGCCTTCCTTCAGGAACTCCGGGTTCGAGACGACGGAGACGCGCACCTTCGCGCGCTCCGTGAGCAGCGCCTGCACCTGGTCGTTGGTGCCCACCGGCACGGTGCTCTTGATGACGACGACGGTGTCGCGCACCAGCACCCCCGCCAGCGCCTCGGCCACTGCGAGCACGTGCTTCAGGTCCGCGCTGCCGTCCTCCTTCGGAGGGGTTCCGACGGCGATGAAGACCATCTCGGCGTCGGCTACGGCGGCGGCGAGGTCCGTCGAGAAGCCGAGGCGTTGCTCGGCGACGTTGTGCCGCACGAGCTCCTCGAGACCGGGCTCGTAGATCGGGATCTCGCCCGCCAGCAGCGCGTCGATCTTCGCGCGGTCGCTGTCGACGCACTGCACGGTGTTGCCGAACTCCGCGAAGCCCGTTCCGGCGACGAGGCCCACGTATCCTGATCCGACGACGACGATGCGCATCGCGGCGCCGGGTATCACCGCATGCGCGACACCGCAAGCAGGGTGAGGGCGGCGAGCAGCAAGACGATCCAGAGACTCCAGGGCGGGACCCTCGGAGCGGGGCGGAAGACCGCGGTCAGCGCGTCGGCCATGGAGCGGGCGTCGGGAAAGCGCTGCTCATTCGGGCGGGCGAGGGCGCGGTTGCACCAGCGGTCGATGCCCGGCGGCAGCGACGGGTCGATGCTGCGCGGGGTCGGGATCGGGGCCGTGAGCACCTGCACGAAGAGGTCGGCGAGGGTCGGCGCCGCGAACGGCGGGCGGCCCGTGAGCAGCTCGTAGGTGATCACCCCGAGGGACCAGAGGTCCGCCCGCGCGTCGACGCCGTGCGTGGCGTGGATCTGCTCCGGCGCCATGTAGAGGGGCGTGCCCAGCAGCGCGTTGGGGCTCGTCAGCGCCACGAGGCCGACCATCTGCTCGGGCAGCCGCGCGTACCCGAAATCGAGCACCCGCACCGCCGTCTTCGGCCCCGCGAGCAGGAACACGTTGTCGGGCTTGAGGTCGCGATGGATCACGCCCCGCGCGTGCGCCGCGTCCACGGCGGCGGCGAGCTGCTGCACCACCGCGACGGCCTCGGCGCGTGGCATGCGTCCGCGCTGCAGGCGCACCTCGAGGGTCTCGCCGACGAGCAGATCCATCACCAGGTACGGGCGCCCGCGGTGCCGTCCGCGGTTCAGCACGCGCACGACGTTGGGGTGCACGATGGAGCCCGTCGCGGTGGCCTCGCGCTCGAAGCGCTCCACCGCCACGGGGTCGGCCATGAGCTCCGAGCGCATGATCTTGATCGCGACGCGCTCGCCCGACGCCGGGTCGACGGCCTCTACGACCTCGCCGCTGGACCCCGTCGCGATGGGCGCACGGAGCTCCCAGCGGCCGTCGATCAGGGAGCCCGGCACCATGGAAGGCGTCGCCACGGCGGGCTTCATAGTGACCGGGACGCATCCGTTGCAACCCGAACGCGCTCCGGGTAGCGATGCCCTCGTGCACGCCCTGCTGCTCTGCGCCGGCCTCGGAACGCGCCTTCGACCGCTGACCGACGAGCGACCGAAGCCCCTCGTGCCGGTGCTCGGCCGCCCGTTGGCCGACTTCGCCCTCGCGCAGCTCGCCGACGCTGGCGTTCGCCACGTCGTGGCCAACGCGTTTCATCTCGGGGAGCAGATCGAGCCGGCGCTCGCGCCGCATGCCGCGGGCCGGGGGCAGGGGCTCACGGTGCTCCGCGAGGCGACGCTCCTCGGCACCGGCGGTGCGATCCGCAACGCGCTGCCGCACCTCGGCGACACGTTCTTCGTCTTCAACGGCGACGTGCTCGCGCGCCCCGATCTTCGCGGGGCGCTGGCGCTGCACCGCGCGACCGGTGCGGCGATGACGCTGGTGCTGCGCGACGACCCGCGCGCGGCGGCGCTCGGAGCCATCGACGTCGACGCGTCGGGTCGAGTACGGCGCATCCTCGGCGAGGGACCGCCGGCGCCGGAGGCCGTGCGCGCGTGCGTCTTCACGGGCATCTACGTCGTGTCGGCGTCGGTGGCCGACGATCTCCCGGTCGAGGGATGCGTGGTGCGCCACACGCTGCGCCGCCTTCTTGCACGCGGCGTGACCGTGGCGGGCTTCGTCGACGACGGACCCTGGTTCGACCTCGGCACCGTCGATCGCTACGTCGAGGCGAATTTCGCCTTGGTCACGGGATCGCTGCGCTGGCCGGGCGTCGCGGTGCCCGCCGGCGGCGTGCTGGCGCCCGAGGACGCGAGGAGCTCCCGTCTGCTGGCGCCGGTGGTGATCGGCGACGGCGCGGTGCTGGCCCCCGGCGTACGCATCGAGCGCGCGGTGGTGTGGGACGGCGCTCGCTGCGACGCCGATCTCGAGGGCGCGGTGCTCACCTCGGCGGGCCGACGCGCGAACGTGTCTTGACGCGCCTTGACGATCTCCGTATGGTCCGCGCCCTCCCGAAGGTAGTACCCATGAATACCCATCCTGGTTTGATCGGAAAGAAGCTCGGTTCCACGCAGGTCTTCGACGCGGCGGGCAACGTCGCCCGCGTCACCGTCGTCGAGGCAGGCCCCTGCGTCGTCGTGCGCAAGCGCACCGAGGAGAAGGACGGCTACCACGCGCTCCAGCTCGCGTTCGGGGAGCGGCGCGCGAAGCGCACCTCGAAGCCGCTGCAGGGCTACTTCGACAAGAGCAAGGCGCCCGCCCGCTCGGTCAAGAACAAGCAGGGCCACGAGGTGAAGGTGTACCCGCGCTTTCTCCAAGAGCTTCGGCTGACCGCCGAGGCGGCCGCCAAGTACAACGAAGGCGACGTCCTCACGGCGGCGGACCTCTTCAAGGAAGGTCAGTTCGTCGACGTGGTGGGCACCAGCAAGGGCCGCGGGTTCTCCGGCGTGTTCCGCCGGCACCACTTCGCGGGCATGCCGGGCAGCCACGGTACGCACGAGTACTTCCGCCACGGCGGCTCCATCGGCACGAACATGACCCCGGGTCGCACCCAGCCGGGCATGAAGATGCCGGGTCAGCACGGCAACCGCCGCGCGACGATGCAGAACCTGAAGATCGTGCGCGTCATCGCCGAGCAGAACCTCGTGCTCATCGAGGGCTCGGTCCCGGGGTCGCGCGAGTCCCTCGTGACCGTGCGCGGCGCCATCAAGGGCGGCCGCCACGCCTGATCCGTGAAGCCCGGCGCGAAGCCTGACCGGTTCACCGCCCGGGCTCACCAAGAGGGCTTCGCCGCCCGCTCCGTCTACAAGCTCGAAGAGATCGACCGACGCTGTCGCGTGTTTCGCACGGGGCAGCGCGTGCTCGACCTCGGCGCCGCACCTGGAAGCTGGACCCAATGGATGGTCCCGCGCGTGGGCGGCAAGGGAGCCATCGTGGCCGTGGACCTGAACCCCCTCAAGGTGAAGGTTCCGGCGTACGTACAGGCGATGCAATTCGACGTGCTCGCGGCGCCCCTCGACGAGTTCGCGAAGCTCGGACCCTTCGACGTGGTGGTGTCGGACATGGCGCCGCACACCTCGGGGGTGCAGGACGCCGACGCCGCACGCTCCGCCGAGCTCGTGGACCGCGCCATCGACATCGCCGACGCGTGCCTCGCGCCGGGCGGACATTTCGTCGCGAAGATCTTTCAGGGCGCGGAGTTCGAAGCCGTGCGCAAGCGCCTTCGGGAGCGCTACGAGACCGTGCGCGTGCTCAAGCCCGAGGCATCGCGCAAGGAGAGCGTCGAGATCTATCTCGTCGGCCTCGGGCGCACCGTGAAGGCACCGACCCCATGACCGATCCCCGCACGACCACCCCCATCATGGTGCGTTCCCCGATGGGCGCCACGGTGACCGAGATCGACTGGGCCGACGGAACGACGTCGCGCCTCGAGAACGCCGTGCTCCGAGGCTACTGCCCCTGCGCGGGCTGCCAGGGGCACAGCGGCGAGATCAAGTTCATCCGAGGAAACAACGCCGACATCGCCACCATCGACGAGGTCGGCTCCTACGCGCTTTGCTTCGCGTGGGGCGACGGCCACTCGTCGGGCATCTACTCGTTCCGGTACCTGCGCACGCTCGGGGACCTCGTGCAGCGCACCGACGCGCGGCCCGACGTGCCCCGCGCCGGCACGGCCTGATCCGCCCCGACGGCCGTCAGTGGCCGACGCGGACGCGCTCCATCCAGGCGGCGTCGGAGACGGTGCCGACGAGGCGGTGGCGCGTGCGCTCGAAGAGCTGCGCCCACTGTCCGCGCTCGGCCTCGGTGAAGGACATCTGGTGCATGCCGCGGGTCGTCATCGCGTGCAGCGCGTTCTCGTCGTCGCGCGTGACGTTGCGGCCGATGAGCGCGTTGAACTCCTGCACCACCTGGCGGCCGATGGCCTGCTGGTCCGCGGGGATCGACTCCCACGCGTGTCGGGTGAACACGATGCCGCCGAGGCCGAAGCTGTTCGCGCCCTCGGAGACGAAGGTCGCGCGGGTGGACCACTGCAGCGCGAGGGCCGCGAGCGGCGGGGCGATGAACGTGTCGATGCGGTTCGTCTGCAGCGCCGAGAGCACCTCGGGCAGGGCCAGCGGGACGCCGTGTGCGCCGGCCTCGCCGTAGAGCGCCGGGAGGATCACGTCGTCGCGCCAGATCCACGGGTGGAGCGCCTGGAGGTCGTGCGGCGTGTGGATCTCGCGCTGCGAGAAGAGCCGCGGGGTGCCGGTGTCGCCCCAGGCCGCGAGCACGAAGTTGTTCGCGAGGAACTGCCGCTCGACCTCGCCGCTGAGCGCCGTGCGCGAGCGTTCCATGGCGGCGTGGTTGGGGAAGATGTTGGGGAGCATGAACGCCAGCACCGGGCGGTGGACCTGGCCGAGGCCGACACCGGTGAGCACCGCGCCGTCGAGGCGTCCCTGCCGCATCTTGCGGACGACCTCGGACTCGTCGCCCTGCACGCCGCCCGGGTAGAACCGCAGCGCGACGGCGCCGTTGGTGCGGCGGCGGAGCTCCCGGTTCGCGGCCTCGAGGCCGCGCATCCACGTGGAGCCGCTCGGGGCGAGGGTGGCCACGCTCAGCGTGTGCGCCGCCGGGGCCTGCTGCGCCACCGCGCCGCCTCCGAGGGTGAAGACCGTGGCGAGGGCGAGGTACCAGCTAGAGCGTCGGGTCGACATGGGCCGGTATCCTTCGCCGAACGAGCCCGGTGCCGCAAGGGCCGAGTCGCTCCATCGCTGCCGACCCGGGCCTTCCGTCGTAGGCTCCCGCAAGGAGCTCGATGGCCGCCGAACGAAAGCCCGTGGACGACGCCGACGACCTCGTACGAGGGCTCGACGACGTCGAAGAGCTCCTGAAGCGGATCCCTGGAGCGAAGCGGGCCGTCGACGAGCTCCACGACTTGAGGTCGCTGCTCGTCGGGCGGCGCGCACCACGGGTGGCCGTGCTCGGGCGGCGCGGCAGCGGAAAATCGACGCTGGGCAACGCGCTCCTCGGCGCCGAGGTGCTGGCCACCGGCGCCGTCGAGGACACGACGCGGACCGCGGCGTGGGTCGACCTGACCGTTCACGGCGACGCCGTGCGATGGCTCGACACGCCCGGGCTGCGTGCGGGCGGGCGTCCGGGGCGCCGCGCCGAGGTCGAGGCGGTGCTGCGCGCCGAGCGCCCCGACGTCCTCGTGTGGACCTTCAAGGCGACGCAGGTCGACGCAGGCGTCGACGAGGACCTCGCCGAGCTCGTGGCAGTGCGGGCGTCGGTGCCCGTCGCGGGCGCTGCGGTGCCCGTGGTCGTGGTGGTGACGAAGGTCGACGAGCTCGCGCCCGCCGGACGCCGTTCCCCGCCGTTCGATGACGCCGCGCACCGGGCGCGCATCGACGCCGCCGTGGAGACCCTGCGCGCGCACCTCGCCCGCGCGCTCGGCGAGGCGCCGCCGGTGGTGCCGGTGTGCGCGTGGCAGCGCTTCGACGGCGGCGTGCGCACCGCCGACTGGCGCTGGAACGTCGAGAGGCTGGCGGCGGAGGTGCACGGCGCCTTGCCGTTGGTCGCGCAGCTCTCGGCGGCGCGGGTCTTCGAGCGGGGCAAGGCGCTCCGTCGGCGCCTCGCCATGCGCTTCGTCGGCGGTGCGACGAGCGTCTCCTTCGTGGTCGGCGCGACGCCGCTGCCCTTCGCGGACCTCGCGCTGCTGCTGCCGTTGCAGACGACGATGCTCACCGGCGTCGTCTATGCGTCGGGCCGGTCGTGGAGCGCCCGCGCGGCGAGCGAGTGGCTGGCGGGGCTCGGCGTCAACGTCGGGGCCGGCATGGGGCTGCGCGAGGTCGTGCGAGCGGCGCTGCGATGGGTGCCTGGCGTCGGCGCCACGGTCTCCGGCGCCGTCGCGGCCACCGGAACGTGGGCGCTCGGCGTGGCCGCGGTGCGCTTCTTCATCGACGGCGCGACGTTCGGCGAGGCCCGCGCCGCGTTCGACGCCGCGGCGAAGGACGGTCCCCCGGAGGACGCGGGTGGCTCCGAGGGGTGAGCGGGACCCGCTCGCGGCGTCGCGCGAGCTCGCGGCGTCGCTCGCCGAGGCCGTGCCGGCGGTGCCGTCGCGGGAGACGGCGCTCGACGGCGACGCGCGGGCGCAGCTGGCACGTCTACGGCTCGGGCTCGTGCCGGCGCACGGCATGCTCCCGAGCGTCGCCGTGGTGGGCCGCCGGGCCGTCGGCAAGAGCGCCTTCGCGCACGCGGCGTTCGGCGCTTCGTCGGTGGGAGCCCGATGCACCTCGGCGAGCGTCGATCCCGGGTGGTGTGGACCGGTGCTGCTGCACGACACGCCGGGCCTGCGCGCGGCGGGCGCCGGCGACGTCGCGCGCGCGCTCGGGGCGTCCCTCGCACACGACCCGCCGTCGCTGGTGGTATCCCTCTTCGCCGCGACGGAGGTGGACGCCGGCATCGACGACGACGCCGCCGACCTGCGATCGCTGCTTCGCGCGTGGACGCCTCGCTGGGAGCGTCCGCCGTCGGTGGTGGCCGTGCTGCACCGATGCGACGAGCTGCCGCCGTTCGACGCCCCGTTCGGCGCGTACGACCCGTCCCGCGCGCTCCACGTCGCGGCGTCGCTGTCGCTGCTTCGCCGTCACGTCGGAGCGAAGGTCGATGCGCTGGCGGTCACGCCTGCGGCGACGCCTGACGGAGTCCTCGCCGCCGACGACCGGCGGGCGTTCGAGCGCCTCGTGCTCCGCGCCCTGCCGCGCGATGACGCCGCGAACCTGCGCGCCCAAGCGTTTCGACGCGTCCTTCGGGTGGGGGCGGCGGTGGACGATGCCGTCGCGAGCTTCGTCCGTCGGTGGGAGCGGGCGTCGTCCGAGGCCCAGGCGCTGCTGCTCGTTCCGCGCGGATGGCCGGGCGCCCATCGGGGCGCGGCCGAGGCGGGCTGACGCGGCGACGCGAAGCGCCTTGAGTCGGTGCGCACCTCGGTGCGACAGTGGGCCCGCGGCGGCCACGTGGAGGCCATCGCGGCAGGAGTTCACTCGAATGCGACTGCGAGGGCGGGGATTTGCCGTGTGGGCGGCGGCCGCGATGCTGGCCGCGGGTTCGGCCGACGCGATCATCAACCAGGTCGACGGGACCATCGTCCCGCAGTCGGACCGGCTTCAGTCGTGCCTCGACAAGCGCGCCGACAGCCCCGCGACGGTCGCGAATCCGGCCCCCGGCGAGGGGCCCGGGGTGCTGAACGCCATCACCAACGCGGCGATCACGCCGCAGACCTTCGTGCCGTCGGTGCGCAGCGACGGCCGCCGCGTGATGCAGTTCACCGTCGTCGGCGAGGGCGGCTCGTACCAGAGCCGCTTCGGCTGGTACAACGTCGGCGACAGCCCCTTCGCGCCCACGGGGAGGCGCGAAATCTACGCTTGCCGTGATCGCAGCGCGGCCTGCGACTGCCCGTGCCTCGGCGGTCCGCGCGGCGCCGCTCCGGCGGACAGCGCGTGCACCCACTGGGAGAATCCGAACATCGTCGACCTCGACTTCGACTGCTTCCGTGCGGCCGGAGCGTGGAGGGGCGGTCCCGTGGCCTTCTACATCATGACCCCGGAGGCGGTGACGGACGGCACCAGCGTCGACTGTCCCGACGTCAACGCCACGGACCGCCGCGTCTACTCCACCGACAACAGCATCAACGACGACGGCGACTACCTGCACTTCCTCATCTACGGGTCGCGCACCTACACGAACGGCTACTACTTCGGCTGGGAAGACCTCTTCCGCGGCGGCGACGACGACTTCGAGGACATGCTCGTGCGCGGCACCGGCCTGGTGCCCCTGTGCAACCCCGTGCCGGAGCTTTGCAACGGCCGCGACGACAACTGCAACGGCCTCATCGACGACGGCCTCGGAACCACCACCTGCGGCGTCGGCGCGTGCCAGCGCACCGTCGACAACTGCAGCGCGGGGCGCGCGCAGACGTGCACCCCCGGGAGCGCCACGACGGAGACCTGCAACGGCGTCGACGACAACTGCAACGGCGCCGTCGACGAGGGGGTCTCCCGCGGGTGCACGGGCACCTGCGGCGCGGGTACGCAGTACTGCACCGCCGGGGTCTGGGGCGACTGCGTGAGCACCGCGCCGGCCGCCGAGACCTGTGACAACGTCGACAACGACTGCAACGGCCTCGTCGACGACGGGCTGCAGCGCGCCTGCGCATCGGCGTGCGGCTCGGGCCGGCAGACCTGCGCGGCCGGCGTGTGGGGCGTCTGCGACGCGCGCACCCCGGCGGCGGAGGTCTGCGACGGCCTCGACAACAACTGCAACGGCCTCGTCGACGAGGGCGTGCCGACGACGCCGTGCACCGCCGCCGAGCTCCGGTGCGGCCCCGGGCTGCGGGTGTGCGTGGGCGGCCGCTACGTGTGCAACGCGCCGCAGCCGTCGCCGGAGATCTGCGACGGCGTCGACAACGACTGCAACGGCATGATCGACGACGGCATCGCGCCGGCGGGAACCTGCGGCTCCAACGTCGGCGTCTGCCGCGCGGGACAGTACGTGTGCACCGGCGGACGCTTCACGTGCACCGCCGACGCCTCGATGCGCCGCGACGAGCTCTGCGACGGCCTCGACAACAACTGCAACGGCATCGTCGACGAGGGCAACCCCGGCGGCGGCGCGCCGTGCAGCGCGGCCTCTGACGGCACGCGGCTCTGCATGCCTGGAACGCTGCGCTGCCGCGACGGGCGCCTCGCGTGCGAGGGCGGCTCGCGCGGGACGACGGAGGTCTGCAACTGCCGCGACGACAACTGCGACGGCACCGTCGACGAGGACCCGCGCGGCACCCTCTGCGGCAGCGGCGCGCGCTGCATCGGGTGCCAGTGCCGAACGCCGTGTGCGCCGGGCGAGTTTCCTTGCTCCGTCGGGCTCGTGTGCAACGCCGACAACTATTGCGTGCCGCCGCTGTGCGGCACCGAGCTCTGCACTCCCTCGCAGATCTGCCAGAACCAGCACTGCGTCGACCAGTGCGTCGCGCTCGCATGCCCCGCGGGGCGCGTGTGCCACGTCACCGCGGGCCGCGCTTCGTGCGTGTCCAACGACTGCTACGGCCTCGGCTGCACGGGCTCGCAGCTCTGCATCGCCGGCACGTGCTTCAACAATGCGTGCGCCACGGCGACGTGCCCCGCGGGCCGGTTCTGCCGGCCGGGCGCCCACGGCGAGGCGCAGTGCGTTCCGACGTGCGCGACGACGCGATGCGCCCCCGGCCAGAGCTGCCGCGACGGCGCCTGCGTCGACGATCCGTGCCAGGGCGTTCGGTGTGACCCGGGCTCGGCGTGCGTGGTCACCGCCGGCCGCGGCGCATGCACTCCAGATCCGTGCAGCAACGTCGGCGCGCAGCCCGGGCGGGTGTGCCGCAACGGCGTGCTCGTCGACGACCCGTGCGCGGGCATCGACTGCGGCGGGGGCTCCAACGTCGTGTGCCGCGAGGGTCAGTGCGTCGATCCCACGCTCGGACCGCTCGTGCGCGACCGCGTCGTCGGAGGCGGCGGCGGCTGCTCGGTGAACGGCGTCGGGCGCGCGCGCGGCGAGGGCGGGGCGCTGACGGCGTTGATCGGCCTGGCGCTGATCTCGAGACGAAGGCGCGGGCCTCGCGCTGCGGGAGGTGCGCGATGAAGCGCGCGTGGCTGCTGCTGGCGCTGCTGTGCTCGGCGTGCGAGGCCGAGCCTTTCTGCCTGACGTGCGTCGTCGACGACGCGGGCACCTCCAATCGCGGCGGGGCCGACGGCGCCGTGGACGCCGGCCGCGCCGACTCGGGCCTGCGCACCGACGCGTCGCGCTGCGTGCCGACGGGCACCGAGGTGTGCGACGGCCTCGACAACGACTGCAACGGCCAGGTCGACGAGGGCTTCGACCTCAACAACGACCCGCGCAACTGCGGTCACTGCGGCACGGCGTGCGCGCCGATGCACGCGCTACCGGCGTGCGCGATGGGCGTCTGCGGGTACCGCACGTGCGACGTCGGGTTCGTGGACCTCGACCACATGGCCGGCAACGGCTGCGAGTACGCGTGCACCATCACCAACGCCGTCGAGGTATGCGACGGCGTCGACAACGACTGCAACGGCCAGGTCGACGAGGGCTTCGACCTCACCGGCGACACGTCGAACTGCGGGCGCTGCGGCGTCGTCTGCGCCTACGACAACGCGAGCGCGGTGTGCATGGCCGGCACCTGCCGCATGGGAGCGTGCACGGCTGGCAGCGCGGACCTCGACCACAACCCCGCCAACGGCTGCGAGTATCGATGCGCGCCGACGGGTCCCGAGGTGTGCGACGGCCGGGACAACGACTGCGACGGGGTCGTCGACAACGGCTTCGACACCATGACGGACCCTGCGAACTGCGGGGCTTGCGGTCGGGCGTGCGCGCCCGCGAACGCCTCGCCGGTGTGTGCCGCCGGGCGCTGCGGGGTCGGCACCTGCGCGCGTGGTTTCGTGGACCGCAACGCCGATCCCACGGACGGCTGCGAGCTCGCTTGCGGGGACGCGTCCGGCGCGATGGGGCCGGAGGTGTGCGACGGCCGCGACAACGACTGCAATGGCCGCGTCGACGACAACGCTGCGATGGTGGGCACGGCGTGCGGGGTCACCGTCGGGGCGTGCCGCGCGGGAGCCTACGTCTGCGAGCTCGGGCTGCTGCGCTGCCTCGGCGGGACGACCCCGGCGTCGGAGACGTGCAACGGCATCGACGACGACTGCAACGGCATGATCGACGACGCCCCGGCCGGAGGCGTGCTGCCCGGCACCGGTCCTCGCGCGGTGTGCGGGAGCAACGTCGGCGCGTGCGCCTTCGGCCGCTTCGCGTGCGTCGCCGGCCGCATCGCCTGCGCCGGCGGGACGAGCGCCACGGCCGAGGCCTGCGACGGCCTCGACAACGACTGCAACGGCCTCGTCGACGAGGGCCTGACCACGCCGACGACGCTCCGCTGCAACACCCGCGGAGCCGAGGGCGTGGGGGTCTGCGCCACGGCGCGTCCTCGCTGCGGGGGCGCCGCGGGGTGGGGCTGCACGTACCCGGCGACGTACCGGAACCTCGCGTCCGAGGCCTACTGCGACGGCCTCGACAACAACTGCGACGGGCGCGTCGACGAGGGCTGCCAGGCCGTGTTCCCCGCGTCCGACGTGCGTCTCGACAGCAGCACCGCGAACTCGGTGCAGCCGGTGATCGCCGGCGGCGGCGCGAACGTCGGCGTGGCCTTCATCGACCTGCGCAACGGCAACAGCGACGTGTTCTTCGCGCGCAGCACCAACGGCGGAACGACGTGGGCGCACGACGTCCGCCTCGACACCGACACCGCCGGCGCGGCCTCGAGCGTGCAGCCGGCGCTCGCGTGGCCCGCGGGCGGCACCGGGGTGGTGTCGCTGTGGGGCGACTTCCGCGGCGCCACGGCGGCGGTGCAGACCGATTACCGGCAGGTGTATGCCAACGCCTCGTCGACGTCGGGCGCCTCCTGGTCGGGCTCCGACGCGCGCGCGAACGCCGGGCAGGACGTCGACTCGTTCAACGTGCAGGTGTCCGGCACGACGCGCGGCTACGTCGCGGTGTGGGAGACGCTGCTCTCGAACCGCGGACGCCACATCTTCACCTCGTCGTCGACGAACGGCCTCGCCTGGGCGGCCCCGCGGCAGGTCGACGACAGCGGCCTCTCGTTGACCATCGCGTCGACGCCGTCGCTCGCCACCGTGGGCAACCACGTGTGCGTGGTGTGGCGCGACAACCGCTCCGGCGCGGGCACCGACGTGTACTTCCGGCACAGCGCCGACGGCGGCGTGACGTGGCCCGGCACCGACGTGCGCCTCGACACCGACGCCGCGGGGGCGCACCCGAGCGAGCTACCGTCCGTCGCCGTCGACGCCGCGGGCACCGTGCTCGTGGCGTGGCAGGACGTGCGGCTCGTCGCGTACGACATCTACGCGAACCGCTCGACGGACTTCGGCGCGCACTGGCTCGCCGCGGACGTCCGCGTGGACACCGATCCGTACGCGCACGACTCGCTGCACCCGACGGCGCTGTCGCTGGGCGCTGGCGAGTTCGCGGTAGTCTGGCAGGACCTCCGTTGGGGCCTCGCCAACGTCTACGCGTCGCACACCGCCGCCGGGGTCTTCGCGGCGTCGGACGTCGCGGTGATGGCGGGCGCGCCCGGGCGATCGCGCGCAACGAACGTGGTCGCAGCGACCGCCGGCAGCGCGGTCTACGCCGTGTGGGCCGACGACCGCAGCGGCTCCCTCGACATCTACGCGAACTACGCCCTCGACGGCGGGGCCACGTTCCAGCCGACGGATCTGCGCCTCGACGCGGCGCCTGCGGGCATCGACAGCTCGACGCCCGCGGTGCTCGCGACGCTCAACGGCGGCAGCCCCGTCGCGCACATCGTGTGGGTCGATCGGCGCGCGGGCGCCAACGGCGACATCTACTACCGCTCCATCCGCTGACTCTCAGTCGACGTCGAAGCCCCACGTCGCCATGACGTCGGGGCCCTCGAACGAGGCGAAGCGGGCCGACGCGACGACCCGTCGTACACACAGCACGAACTCCGAAGAGCCGCCGCCTCCGCTCACCCGCGCGGCCGACGGCCGCCCTTCGGGGCGGATGCGGAGGCGCACGGTCACACGCCCGTGGGCGCCGTGGCCATTGTCGTCGACGGTGGCCGCCGCGCAGTTTGCGAGGCGCGGGAGCAACGGATCGAGCCCGCGGGAGATCTGCGCCGGCTCGAGGCCCATGCGCCCGCTCGCGGCCGCGCGGGTCATGTCGAAGTCCTGTGACGGCGGCGGACCCAGGTCCTCGCTGAGCACGGGCCCGGTCTCCGTCATGCGGGGACGCGATGCGGGCGCGGGGTCGTCGTCGGCGAGGTCCGTCGCGCTCGCGGCGGGGCCACCAGGCGAGGCGCTCGGACCATTCACGCGCGCTCGCGCCCGGCGACCGCCGCGCCCCCGTCGCCGAGGACCGGCATCGCTGGGTGCGACGGCCGCTGCGATGGCGGCCTCGGGCGGCGGAGGCGCGTGTTCGCGGCAGGCCGCGGCGAGGGTCGCGAGGGCCAGCGGGAGCGCGCCGCGGAGGCGCGAAGGACGCGGGTCGATGGGGCGCACGCACTGCTCCGTTGACGTTCGATGCGGGGCCGTGTGTACCATGCGTGCACGGTGAAAATGCGTGTCTTGTTCTTCGCCGCGGGCATCGGCCTCGCGACGCTTCCCGCTGCGGCGCAGGAGCTGGGCGCTCCGCCGGCTCCCTCTTCGGGGTGGGAGCTTCCGCCCCGGGAGCGGCACATCCTCGTGCGGGCCGAGGCCACCGTCGCCGGACGGTTCCTCGATCCCTATTCCTACGGTCGCCTCGCGCCGCCGGGGCTCCTCGTCGATGGAACGTTCGCGTTCCTCCACGTCGGACGCTTCCTTCTCGGCCCGTCGCTCGGCTTCCAGGCCGGATGGGACCAGAACGGCGGGCAGTACGCCGTGCAGCCGGGCGCCATGCTTTACCGGCGCTTCACCAACGCCATCGCCGCGCACGCTCGCGTCGCGGTGCCGCTGATGGTGACGCGCGGCACCTGCGAGCGCCCCGCTCCCATAACGGTGACCTCGCAGTTCATCGGCGCGGGCTACGGCGGCAACCGCACGCAGGTGCAGCCTCCCGCCTGGGGGTTCTGCCCCGAGCTCTCGGTGGGCGTCGAGGCCGCCGTGGGCGCCGCGTATTACGTGCGCTCGGGCATCGCCATCACGGCCGAGGCCGTCTTCGACCTGTACTTCGGCAACGGCGGCAGCGTGGCGCCGATCCTCGGGGGTGGCCTCGGGGTGCTCATCGATTACGAGGTGCTTCCGTGACCGCCGCTCCGCAGAACCCCACCCGCGTACGCCGCCCGCGTTGGACCGCGCTCGCCGTGCTCGCCATCGCTTCGGTCTTTCTCGCCGCGCCCACGCCGGGCGACATCGGCGGCTGCGGTGGAAGCAGCACCAACGTGCTCGTGCCGGGCTCGCAGACCGAGGCCGAGTACGATTACTTCGACCAGGGCATGTGCTCGCACTTCTGCTTCCGGCTTCGGGAGTGCGGCGTGCTGTGCCGCTCCATCACCGGGGCCGGCGCCGATTGCCAGAACGACTCCGAGGCTGCGTTCACGCAGTGCGTCCGCGGCAACATCCGCACGGACCTCTTCGGCGCTGCCGCGTGCCCGCACTCCTGCTCTTCGTACCAGGGCGTGTTCTGCGGGGCTTTCCAGGGAGACATCTACGCTTGCGGACACGCCATCGAGCAGATCAGTTGCAACAGCCTGCCCGACCTGTTCCGTTCGCCGCCGCGCTCGTGCACGGCGCTCTGCCGCGACGCGGGCACCTGCCAGGTGGGGCCGTGATGCGCGGACGCACGCTCGCAACGGTGGCGGTCGCGCTCTCGACGATGGCGGGCTGCCGCCTCGTCGCATCGCCGAGCGACTACGCCGCGTACCGCACCTTCCGCTACGCCGCCGAGGGCTCGGACCGCCTCGCCGCGGCCAGCGCATACCTCCAGGCGCACCCTCAGGGGCGCTTTCGCGCCGAGGTGCAGACGGTGGTCGGCGGCGCCGAAGAGGACTACTGGGCGGATCACCGCGCGTCCCTCGACGGCCTCAACGAGTATCTCCGGTCGTTCCCGGGTGGCAGCCACGTCGAAGAGGCGCGGCAGCGTCTCGCGGTGTACGAGCGCAACCGCGTCGCCGCGGAGACCGCCCGGCGCGCCGCCGAGGAGGAGGCACGTCAGCATCGTGCCGACGAGCTTCGCGACAACGCGTCGCGCTCCCGGCTCTGGGGACGCACTTCGTACGGCCGTTGGGTGCGGCTTTTCGGCGGACTCAACGCGTGGGGCCACGGCGTCGGCGACATCGTGCAGTCGAACCCGGACTTCGGCGCTGCCTTCGAGAACGCACCGCCGCAATGCCGCGCCTCGCACTGCCGCAAGGACGCTTCGCAGGACTTCTTCATCCCGGTGCCGGGCCGCAGCGCGCTCCCACGGCGCTTCACGATGACCCTCGACATGGTGCGCGTCGGTACCGAGCGCGCCGTGAACCAGGTCTTCGTGACGGCGCGAAACCGCGGGCTCACGCAGTGGTGGGAGCTCGAGAACCAGAGCGCGGCGGAGCCTGGTGACGCCGCTGCGCGGGAGACGGCGGTGCGGTGGTCCGTGGACCAGCTTCGCGCGGTGCTGCTCGCGTCGTTCCCGCAGGCGCTCGAGACGCCCGCGGAGCTGTACGGACCGCCGCCGGAGCCCATGGTCATGGGCGCCGAGGGCGAGGACGACAGCGCCCCCGCGGAGCCGGTGGATCCGAATGCGTGCGCGGTGCCGTCGCAGCCGCTGGGCACGCGATGGAGCGCGATCATCGGATGCGAGGGGGTGACCTCGCGTCCGTTCACGGCGCCGCCCGAGGCGGTGCAGGCCCAGACGGCGGCGGGCGCTCCCGCGGAGGCTGCGACGCCCCACGCGTGCCTGCGCTTCGACGCCTACGCTGCCCTCGACGGCGACGGCATGTCCACCGACGAGGGCCTCGCGGTGACGCTCCTTCCGGCCTGCGCGGTGGAGCCCCTCGCGCATCCGACGCGCGGTCCGCGGCGTCCGGGACGGCCGGGTGCGCCGGTGCGTCCGGCGGCGCCTGCGCGCCCTGCGGCGGGGCGTCCCGCGGCCCTGGCCCCCACGGCGGCTCCTGCTCCTGCAGCGGCTCCGGCGGCGCCTACGGCCGCTCCGACGGAGGCTCCCGCGACGGCTCCGGCAGCGGCCCCGCCGGCTGCACCTGCTGCTCCCGCGCCTGCGGCGGCCGAGCCGGCCGAGCCTGCGCCGGCGGCCGCTCCCGCCGCGCACTGAGCGTCGCTCTTCCGTTCTCGCTCCGACGTCGCTAGAGCGTCGGGGCGAGCAGCGGCATGAGCACCGACTCCTTGTCGGCATTCACCGTGCGCCAGTCGTCTTGAAGGATCCCTCCGGTGTCACCGGAGTCGGGGTTCCAGCACCAGAACGCGAAGCTCAGGCCGTTCGTCTGGATGTAGCTCGCGAGCCCGGTCAGCCACTGGCGGTCGCTCGTCGCCGCGAGGCGCGTGCCGAATTCACCGATCCACACCGGCGCGAGACCGTCGGCGGCGAGGTAGCCCCAGGCGTCATGCCACACGCCCGGAAGGTTTGCCGGAAAGTCCGACGCCGAGAACCACGCCTGTCCGTACACCGACGCCGGGTAGTCGTGCGGCGAGTACACGACACGCCCAGGCACCGCGAGCCGCACCGGCGCCGTGCGCGCTCCCCGGAGGTTTCCGCCCCACCAATAAGATGTTCCCGCGTAGTGCTCGATGCCTTCGACGATGATGAGCAGGTCGGGGTTGACCGCAAGCACGGCGTTGCCCGCGCGCTCGGCCGCGAGGCGCCAATCGGTGCTCACGGCCCCGTCGCCCCAGGTGGCCGCGCCGTGGGGCTCGTTGTGAAGGTCGAAGCCGATCACCGTCGGGTCGTCGTGGTAGCGGTGTGCGAGCATCGTCCAGTCGGCGATCCATCGCGCTTCGCCGTACGCGCCCGTGTACCAGAGCTCGGACTGCGAACCCGAGTCGGGACGGTGGCGGTCGAGGATGATGCGCAGGCCTCGCGCGTGCGCGCCGGCGACGACATGGTCGAGGATCTGCAACGCGCTCAGCCCCATGAGCGTCGGGTTCTGCGAAAAATCGATGCCGTTGGGCGTGCTTCCCGCGTCGAGCATCTGGTTGCACCAGGGAACTCGGATGACGTTGTACCCGAGCGAATGGATCTGATCGAGCATGGAGTCGAGGGAGCGCGTCCAGAGACCGTGCGGCGCGTAGTTCGATGTCTCGAGACCGAACCACGAGAGGCCCGTGAGCCGCACGACGCGGTTCGACGAATCGAGGATGTTCCGTCCGTCGGTGTGCAGGAATCCCACCCGTGTCGGCGCGGCCGCGTCGCCGAGGATCGCCGGTACGTCGGGCGAGGGAACGACGCCATCCGGCGAAGCGACGACGACGTCGGGGGCCGGCGTCGACTCGTCCGGACCGGGATGTACGTCGGGCGAAGAGGTCACGACGTCGGGTGACGAAGCACCGGTGTCCAGCGGCGACGCGACGACATCGGCGATCGGCGCCGAGGCGTCGACGTAGGTGCAGACGCACGCACCCAGGCGTCCGTCGTCACCGCAGACCTGCGCGCCGGAGCGTCCGTCGGTGCACGCACAAGGCAGCGAAGCGCCCGCGATGCAGGCGTGTGCAGCGTCTCCCACCGGGGCCGAGGTGCAGCCCGCGTCGACCGCTCCGCCGAGCGACACGAAGAAGCCGAACCAAGTGAACGTGCCGATGCGCAAGCGGGGCCTCCAGGCTCATCGATCCCAACGCGGGCCTCGACGAGAGGTCACTCTACGCGTTCGCCGGTGACGAGCGCACGACGAACGGGCGGACGCGGACGCGCGACGCCACCGAAGCGTCGTGCGATCGATGCCCTGGCCGCATCGGGGCCAACCCTTGGCCGATCTGTCTGCTTGTCGGTCCGGGGCGATCGACGCAGCTTGCGGGCTCGGCGGCGGCCTTGGTCCGGGGGACGGCGGGGC
>CAIMWA010000455.1 GCA_903845045.1 uncultured delta proteobacterium
CTGCTCAAGGAGATCCACCACCGGGTGAAGAACAACCTGCAGATCATCTCCAGCCTGCTGATGCTGCAGAGCGAGCACATGCCGTCCGACAAGACGCGCGCGATGCTCGAGGAGAGCGTCTTCCGCGTGCGCTCCATGGCGCTCATCCACCAGCTGCTCTACGGCGTCGACTCCCTCGCGCGCATCGACCTCGGCGAGTACGCGCGCTCGCTCACCGGCACCCTCCGCTCGACCCTCGCGCCCGCCGCGCGCATCGCGCTGCGCCTCGCCCCCGCCGAGGTGACCATCGAGGTCGCGGTGCCGCTCGGGCTCATCCTGAACGAGCTCATCACCAACGCCTTCAAGTACGGCATGCGACCGCCGGGCGAACCCCGCGCCCCCGGCGCCAGCGGCCCCGACTGCGACGTCCTCGTCGAGGTCGGCGCCGAGGGCGACACCGTGCGCATCGCCGTCACCGACTCCGGACCCGGCCTGCCCCTCGAGGTCAACCCCGCCCGCGCCTCGACGCTCGGGCTGCAGCTCGTGCGGTCGCTCACCCGACAGCTGCGCGGCCAGCTCACCGTCGAGCGCGACGGCGGCACCCGCTTCGCCCTCGGCTGCCCGCGCGCCCTCGGCGACTGAGCGGTCAGGTTCGGGCGCGGCCGGCCAGGACGGCCGGGAAGGGGGCCCCGGGGCGCGCGAAGTAGTAGCCCTGCATCAGGTCGCAGCCGAGGTCGACGAGGACGTTGGCCTCGTCGGCGGTCTCGACGCCCTCGGCGACGACGGTCGTGCGCGCGCGGCGGCAGACGCCCACGAGCGAGGCCACCAGCTCGCGCTTGATGCGCGACTTGTGCAGGTCGCGGATGAGCGACATGTCGAGCTTGGCGATGTCGGGGGTGAGCTTCACGAGCCACGAGAGGCCCGCGTAGCCCTCGCCGAGGTCGTCGAGCGCGATGCGGTAGCCCGCCGTGCGCAGCAGCTGCAGGGTGACGTTGAGGTCGTTGCGGACGTCGAGCTGAGCCCGCTCGGTGACCTCGAGCACGATGCGCGACGCGAAGCGCAGCAGCGGCTCGTCGGCCGCGAGGAGGATCTCCGCGCGGAGCTCGCTCGGATGCAGGTTGACGAAGATGGGCTCGTAGCACTGCGGGTTGTCGCGCAGCGTGGCCGCCACGCGGCTGCGCACGACGCGGCCCACCTCGTGGACGCGCCCGAGCGCCTCCGCCGCGGCGAGAATCTGCATCGGCCCCGCGAGCGCCGTGCTGCGGCTGCGCATCAGGGTCTCGTACGCGAAGATGGAGTGGCCGAGCGAGCGCACGATCGGCTGGTAGACCATGAACAGGTCGCGCAGGGCGGCGTCGAGTTCGCGGCCCATTGTCGGGAAGTCGAGCAGCGGGGAGTTGTGCCCGAGCTTCGCGCTCAGGAGCTGGTGCTGCAGCCGCGAGATCTCACCCTCCGCCGCGGCGCGCTCGACCTGCTCGACGAAGTGGCCCGGCGCGACGGGCGTCGTGAGGTAGCTCGTGGCCCGCGCGTCCAACGCCCGGCGGACGCCCTCGAAGCTGCGGTCGGCGCCGACGAGCAGCGCCGGGATCATCGAGCCGCGCCGGCGGAGCGCGGCGAGCACCTCGACGCCCTCGCCGTCGGGCAGCTGCATCGCGATGACGGCCACGTGGAGGTCTTGCGCGGTCACGATGGCGAGCGCCTCGGCCCCGGTGGTGGTCTGCAGCACCGCGAGTCCGCGGGCCTCGAGCAGCCCCGCGAGCGTGCTTCGCGAGGCCTCGTCGGCCTCGACCAGCAGCACGCGGAGCCCCCGCGCGGGCTCCGGCGGCGGGGTGGACAGGGTCGCCGCGACCGGCGGGGC
>CAIMWA010000456.1 GCA_903845045.1 uncultured delta proteobacterium
CGAGGCCGCGCCCCCAGAACGCCGGATCGCGCACGTCGAGGCCGAGTTCCGCGAGCAGCACCTCGGGGCGCGCCCGCCCGCCGCCCGCGAGCAGCCGCAGGTACTTCGGAACGAACGCGGCGCCGTCGCGCTCCCAGAGCGCGTAGAGCGCGAACACCAGGAGCTGTCCGAAGGCGTACGCGTAGCAATAGAAGCGGTAGTGCACGAGGTGCGGGATCGCCGCCCAGCCGTAGCCGTCGCGCTCCGTGCGCTGCACCGAGTCGCCGTAGAGACGGTCCATCTGGGCGGTCCATAGGGCGCAGAGGGCATCGGTGGGCACGACGCCGCGGGCGCGGGCCGCGTGGGCCTCGAGCTCGAAGCGCGTGAAGGCGACCTGCCGATGGATGGTGCCGAGGGCCTCTTCGATGCGCGATGCCCGCAACGTCGCCCGCAGCGCCGCGTCGGTCTCGCGCGCAAGCATGGCGCGGCCGAGCACGAGCTCCCCGAAGACGCTGGCCGTCTCCGCCATGGGCCCCGTCGGCCAGTAGTTGAGCAGCGACTGCTCGCCGCCCGCGAGCGCGAAGTGCACCCCGTGACCGAGCTCATGGGCGAGCGTGAAGACGTCGCGCACGCGCCCGTGGTGGTTCACCAGCACCCGCGGCGCCACCCCGGGGATCATGCCGGCGCAGAACGCTCCGTCGCGCTTGCCCGGCCGGGGCTGGGCGTCGATGCGGTGCTCGGTGAAGAAGGCCGCGGCCAGCGCCTCGACCTTCGGATCGAGCTCGCCGAAGGCGCTCAGCACCGACGCCCGCGCGTCGTCCCATGAGACGTGGCGGTCGCCGCCGGGCAGCGGCGCGAGCACGTCCCACGACGCGAGCGCCGGGAGCCCGAGGGAGCCGGCCTTCCAGCGGAAGTACCGCTGCGCCTGGGGGTAGTGCGCCTCCACCGCCGTGAGCAGCGCGTCGAGCACGGCGCGCGAGAGCTCGTCGTCGAGCAGCGTCGGAGCGGCGGGGTCGGCGTAGCCGCGAAGGCCGTTCTCGAGGCGATGGTCCTGCAGGAGGGTGTTGAAGATGAAGCCCAGCGAGGGTGCGTCGGCGCGCAAGCGGTCCTGCATGGCCGTCGTGGCGGCGCGGCGCACGTCGCGGTCGGGGTCTTCGCGCAGCGAGCGCACGTCGGCGAGGGTGCGGGGCGTGCGGTCGCCGCGAACATCGATGTCGAAGCGCCAGCCGGCGAGGAGCTCGTCGTAGAGCTGCGTCCACGCGCGCCGGCCTGTGAGGTCCTTCGTGGCGAGCGCCTCCTCCACGGGTCCAGCGAGGGTGTGCGGCGCCGCGGCGCGCGACCGATCGAGGTGATGCGCGTACCTCGCCAGGCCCGCGTCGGCCCCCCACGCCGCGTGGACCTCCGCGGACGCTCGCCCGAGCTCGAGGTCGACGAAGCGCAGGTCGTTGAACGCGGCCGTCGAACGCTCGGCGACGCGGGCGTGCAGCGCGCGGGCTCCCTCGTCCAGCGCGGCCACCGCCAGTGCGAGGTTCGCATACATCTGCGGGCGGTACAGCGACGCCAGGCAGGACTCGTACGCCCGCAGCAACGTGAGGATCTCCGAGGAGGTCAGCGTAGCGACGCGCCCGGCCCAGGCGTCCGCGAGGTCCTTCGCCATGGTCGCGGCGGCGGCGAGGTCGACGTCGAGGGCCGCGTCGTCGTGTCCGGCGTAGAGGTCATCGAGGCGCCAGCGCGGTGGATCCGTCGGTGTGGGGGTGCTCACGCCTTCTCTATAGCGCGACACCGGGCGCTGTACCCGGAGCATGGACGTGGCAGAGTCGCCGCCACCCTCCGATGCCCACGTCGAGCGAGCTCCGCGAGCGCAAGGATCAGCAGCAGCGCGCACAGGCGTGGTACGCGGTGGTGGGCTTCGGGGTGCTCGTCGCGGGCGTCGCCGTGATCATGGCGTGGATGCCCGACAACCCGTTCTCGCGGCCTTCGGAGCTGCCGAACACGACGCGCCTCAACGCGAGCACGTTGACGGGCCACGACGCGCCGATGCTCGCGGTGACGCCGTCGCAACAAGCCGCCATTGGTCCCGGCTGCCGTGTCAGCGACGTCTCGCTGGTGCAGAACCATAGGGGTGCGTTCCAGCGGACGATCACCGAGGCGCTGGTCGGATGGTCGTCGCGTCGAGGCTTCGCGTCCGTCGGCTGGACGGCGGGTGGGGGCGGCGACGGTGGCGTCGGCTGCGAGGTCGTCTATCGGTTCCGCGAGGGCGCGACGGTCCGCGAGGCCCGCTGGACGATCTCCGACGACCGCGCCGTGATCACGCCGGCGAATGACCAGGCCGTCGCGCTCGAGCGCGCCATGCCCCCGCGCCGCCGTTGAGCGCTCCGCCGCCGCGCGCAGCCTTCGCGACCGCCCTCGCGTGCCTCGTCGGGGCCGGCGCAGCCCTGCGCTTTCCGCGCCTCGCCAGCGTCCCGAACGCTGCGCACGACGAGGGCAATTGGCTGCTCGCCGGGTGGCAACGCGCGCACGGCCACCCCGAGCCGCTGCCTCCCGACGCGCGCTTCGTGACCGACCTCTTCGCACGGCTCATCGGCCTCGCGATGCGCGCGCTGGGAGACACCGTCGCGGCGGCGCGGATGGTTCCGGTGCTCGGCCTGCTCGCCGGCACCGTCGCCGTGGCGTGGGCAGCTCGCCGCGCCGCAGGACCGCGGCCCGCCCTCGCGCTGGCGGCATTGCTCCTCGTGCACCCGTGGTCCGTGCTGTGGAGCCGCAACGTCGTCACCCCTTACGCGTTCTCGCTCGTGCTCGCCGCGCTCGTACCGCTGCTCGCAAACGCCGCGTGGTCGTCGCGGGGCTCGCCGTTGCAGCGCGTCGTGTGCCTCCAAGCGGCGGCGCTCGGGTTCCACTTCTCGCCGCTCGCGGCGCTCACCGTCGCGGCGACGTCGGTGCAGCTCGTCTCCGACGCCGACGCCCGGCGCAGGCTGCGATCCCCGTCGACGGCCGTCGCGCTCGCGCTCGCGCTGGCCCATGTCGCCCCCATCGCCGCCGGTGCCGTCGGCGTCGCGCAGCACGGCGCCACGCGACCGAGCGCGTGGTTCGATCACTTCGCGGGCCGCCTCGGCATCTACCTTCGGACGGTGCTCGGCGTGCTGAGCGGCGAGGCCACGGTGCGCGACTTCACCGGCGCCGCGCACCACGCTTTCGGCGAAGCGGCGGCGGCGATGGTCGTCGTCGCGGTGCTCGTCGTGGCGCTGCGCGAGGGTCATCCGGCGTTGCGACGCATCGGAGCGGTGCACCTCGCCACGGGCCTCCTCGGGCTGCCATTGCTGCTCGCCCCGATGCGCCAGTGGAACCTCCCTTCCGTCGACTCCGAGCGCTACGGGTTCGTGCTGCTCGCTCCCGCCGCGATGCTCGCCGCCTCGCTCGCCTCCGGAAGGGCGCGCGCGCTCGCGACGGTCGCGGTGCTCGGCCTCGCGTTGGGGCCGACGGCGCGCGCCGCACGTTGGTTCCTGCACGGCGGCGGGCCGGACCACGGGCTCTTCACGGCCGACGGCGGAGGCTCGGGCCGCCGATGGAAGGTCACCCCCGTCGACGTGCCGGTGGTCGAACAGATCCTGCGCGCGGCCGATGCCATAGGCGATGGACGACCGGTGACCGTCTACAGCGCGGACTACGTCTTTCACCCGCTGTATTTCGCGAACGCGTCGCGCCCCCATCGGCTCGTCGAGCCAGCCGTGCGCCCGCTGATGCTTCAGCCGGGCGAGCCCGTGCTCTTCGTCCGCTGGGCCGATGCGGTGTTCGCGCCCGATGCGCACCTCGCCGCCGACCTCGCCGCGCAGCGCGACCTCACCGCGCGCATGCACGCGCCGGACGTCGAGGGGCTTCGCCTGCTCCGCACGCTCCGCCAACCCGACGGTGAGGACCTGGTCGAATTGTGGGTCGCGCGCGGCGCCGTCGACGCCCGGCCGCCCGCGATGGGAGACTGACCACGTGGAGCCTTTCAGCGCCTATCAGCGTCGCCTCCTGGCGTTCCTCGGAGTGGCGACGTTCTTCGAGGGCTACGACATGTTCGCGCTGGCGCAGGTGCTGCCGAACCTCCGCGAAACTCTGCACGTGAGCCGCGCCGGCGCCGGATGGATGCTCGCCGCGATCAACGCCGGCACCGTCATCGCGTACCTGCTCGTGCGTCTCGCGGACCGCATCGGGCGCCGCCGCGTGCTGTCGATCACCATCGTCGGCTATGCGCTGAGCTCCCTCGCCTCGGCCTTCGCGCCGAACGCTTGGGTGTTCACCGCGCTGCAATGCCTCGCGCGGGTCTTCCTCATCGGCGAGTGGGCCGTCGCCATGGTCATCGCCGCCGAGGAGTACCCCGCAGCCCGCCGCGGCACCGTGCTCGGTGTGCTCCAAGCGTGCTCGTCCCTCGGGGGCATCGTGTGCGCCGGCGTGGTTCCGCTGCTCCTCCGCACGCCCTTCGGGTGGCGCGCGGTCTTCGCCGTCGGGTCCGTACCCCTCGCGATCATGGCCGTGGCGCGCCGAGGACTGCGCGAGACGCGCCGCTTCGAGGCCCGCGACGCGACCTCCGTCGCACAGGTCGGCGGCATGATCGACACGCTGCGTTCGCCGTCGCGCGTGCGCATCCTGCAGCTCGCCGCGATCTGGTTCCTCACCTACGTCTGCACGCAGAACGCCGTGACTTTCTGGAAGGAATTCGCCGTCGCCGAGCGTGGCTTCAGCGACGCCGCGGTGGGCGGGGCGATCACCGTCGCCGCCCTCGCGTCGATGCCTTTGGTCTTTCTCGCCGGCCGCCTTCTCGACGCCGTGGGACGTCGCCGCGGTGGCGCCGTGATCTACGCCACGCTGGTGTGCGGGGTCTTCGGCGCCTACTCGCTGCACGGGCGCGCGGCGCTGACGGCGGCCCTCGCGCTGGCGGTGTTCGGATCCAGCGCGTTCTTCGCGGTGCTCAACGCCTACAGCACCGAGCTCTTTCCGACGGAGCGGCGCGCGGCGGCGTTCGCCTGGTCGAACAACCTCCTCGGGCGCATCGGCTACGTGCTGTCGCCACCGGTGGTGGGCTTCGCCGCCGAACGGGCGGGCTGGGGCGCCGCGGTGCGCTCGACGACGGTGTTCCCGCTGCTCGCGCTCGTTTTGCTGCTGCTCTGGATGCCCGAGACCCGGGGGCGCGAGCTGGAAGACACCGCCGGCGCTTGAGCGGCCGATCGGAGGCCGCCGATGCGAACCGTGACGATTGTTGGCCCCGCGGCGTCCGGGCCCCGGTAGACTGCGGATCCCGTCGTGCCGTCGTCGCGTGTCATCTCGAGCGAGTACATGGAGGCGATCAGCGCGCTCGACGTGCGGGGCTTCAACGTCGAAGGCGTGCTCGGACGCGGCGGAGCGGCCGTGGTGTTCGCGGCGACGCACGAGCGCAAGCCCGTGGCCGTGAAGGTCGCGTGGCCGAGCGCCGCGGGCCACGACGGCGGGCTGGCCGACCCGACGCTGCACCGCGTGCGCATCCCGCGCCTCGGCTACGACGGCCTCGGGCCGAAGTTCGTTCCTCCGTCCGAGCTCACCCGGTGCAACCGCGTGCTCCTCGGGGAGTATCAGCGCGTGCGCGAGGTGTCATCGACGTCGCTGGTCGAGGCCCACGCGCAGTTCCTCGTCGAGGGGCGACAGGCGTACGCGATGGCTCGCGTCGAGGGGCGGCCGCTCGACCCGTCGTCCCGCGCGGACGTCGCGCGCCTCGCCGAGGAGCTTCAGCAGCTTCACGAGCTCGGCTGGCCCCACGGCGACCTCAAGCCCGGCAACGTGCTGCTTCGCGACGACGGCAAGCTGGTGTTCATCGACCCGCTTCCGGTGGGCATCGACCTGTCGACGCCTGCGTGGAACCACCTGAATTTCCTGGTCTCGTCGCCGCTCGTCGACAGCGCCGACCCGCGCGACCGGCGCATGTACCTCCGCCACCGCGACCTCGTGGCGCTGGCGCTCATGGCGACGCAGGCGTTCACCGGCGAGCGCCCGTGGGGCCACGCCGAGGTCACGCGCATGGCCGATCGCGGCGTGCCCATCGAGGTCAAGCGCGAGATCCTCCGCAACGCGCGGCAGCGCGCGGACACGTTGGTGTCCAAGATGCCGTCGGTGCTTCGTCCCTTCGCGAGCCTGGCGTTGGATCCGGGACTCTGGCCCGACGACGGCCCGATCTTCGCGGCGTACCTCCAGGCGCGCCCCTTCGAGGTCCGCTGCGACGCGCTCACCTCGATGCCGCTCGGTCGCATGTTCCGCGACGCCGCGCGATGAGTGCGTCGGTGATCCGCGACAGCGCGGGACGTTCCGGGTAGGTTCCGCGCCCCCATGCGGCGCCCCAGCGCTCACGCCCCGACGCTTCCCTGGCTCGCGCTCCTCGGCGCGGTGCTCGGGTTCTTCGGCGCCAACGTCGGCCGCAACTGGGACTTCACCGTCGACGACGCGGGCATCTCGTACGCCTACGCGCGCAACCTCTGGCACGGCCACGGCCTCGTGCTCACGCCGGGCGCCGAGCGCGTCGAGGCGGCGACGAACTTCCTCTGGGTGCTGCTCCTCGCGCCCGCCGACGGCCTCGGCATCACCCACGAGACGCTGTCGAAGGTGCTCGGCCTCGCCTTCGCGGGCTTCGCGCTGTGCGCCATCGCGCTCTTTCCATCCGTCGCGTACCGCCGCGCACCCCGGTACTACGACCTCGTCGCGCCGCTCATCGCCGCCACCTTCGCGCACTACGCCGTCTGGACCGCTGCGGGCCTCGAGAACGGGCTCTTCGCGTTCCTCGCGGCGGCGTCGATCACCGCCGTGGCGTGGGAGGAGCACGACGAGGCGCGCTTCCCGTGGTCTGCGGTGCTCCTCGGGCTGCTGTTCGCGACGCGTCCCGACGGAGCGCTGTACGCGGGAGCCGTCGGCCTCGCGCGCGGCGCTCGCATCGTCGCCGGCCGTCCGCGCCGGCAGGACTTCCGCTGGGCGGTGACCCTCGCGCTGCTCGTGGGCGCCCTCGAGCTCTTCCGCCTCGCGTACTTCGCGTGGCCGCTGCCGAACAGCTTCTACACCAAGCGCCGCACCTTCGATTTCGGCAAGGACCTCACGAAGCTCGACTCCGCGGGCTGGGTCTACGTCGGCAATTTCGTGCGGACCTACGGCCTCGGCCGCGCCCTCGCGGCGGCGCCGGCGCTGCTGCTCGCGATTCGCGCACCGGTCGCGCGCATGGCGCTGGCGTTCGCCGTGCTCGCGGGCTTCTTCTTCCCCGTGTACTCGCACGGCGACTGGATGGAGGAGTGGCGCTTCCTCACCTTCGTGTCGCCGCTGATGGCCCTCGCCTTCGCCGAGGCAGGCCGCGCCGTGGCCCGCTTCGTCGTCGTGCTCGCGCCGCGGAGCCTGCGCGCCCCGGTCGCAGTGCTCCTCACGCCGATCGCCGCGTGGATCGTGATCAAGGAGACGACGTCGACGCACCCGGCGCGCTTCGCGACCACCCACCGCCACGACACGCTGGAGTTCTCCGTGGTCCGCGGGCGTGCGCACTACTTCGCGGCGGCGGCGCGGCTCCTCGACCTGCGCGACGCGTCGGTGGTGGACCCGGACGTCGGCGGCATGTCCTACGACTCCGGGCTCGAGGTCATCGACCTGTTCGGCCTCGGCGACGTCGCCATCGCGCGCACGCACCCGCAGGACGAGCCCGGCATGCGCGAGGCGATCTTCCACGAGCGCCGCCCGACCTTCGTACACCTGCACGGCGCGTGGTTCGCGTCGGTGAGCCTCGAGCGCCTCGAGGAGCTTCAGGACTCGTATTTCCGGCTCCCCATGATGATCTCCATGGAGCACGACGACGCGAGCAACTACGTGCGCCGCGAGTCGCTCGCCGCGCCGTGGACCGAAGAGGCGCAGCGCGGTCCGCTGTTCTCGCCAGGGCCCGGTGCGCGCATCGACGGCTACACGCTCTCGGCGGGCGCCCTCGAGCCGGGCACGGCGCTGCGCGTCGAGGTCACCTACGGAAACCTCACGCCCGGCACCGCGGGATCCATCGTCGCCGTCGCGGCCAGCGGCGGACTTCGACACACCACGGCGCTGCACCCCATGGGTGACGTGGTCCCGGTGTCCGGGCTCATCGCGGGCGAGCGTCCGTGGGCCCGCGCGGCGGTGGTGCTCCCAGCGGGCCGCTACGAGGTTCGCTGGCACAACGACCAGGCCGAGGCCACGCTGGGTACGGTCAACGTCGCCGCCGGCGCCGCAGCGCAAGAGCTCGCCTCGATGCGCGCGACGTTGACCGACCAGCTTCGCGCGGGGCGCCTCCACGAAGCGCGGCGAACGGTGCTCGCACTGCGCCTTCGGGGCCTCGACGACGCGCAGAGCGAGGCCCGGGAGCTCGTCGCGCGCTACGCTCGGCACCTCGCCGGACGCGCGCTGGCGCTCGCCGAGGCCACGGACTTCGAGATCGCCGCCGACGTCGCCCGCGAGGCGCTCCGGTTTGGTCCGCACGACGGCGAGACGCGCGGGCTCGTGCAGCGTGCGGCCGAGCGCATGGCGGAGCGTTCGCGCACGGCGGAGCGCGCCGGACGCATCGTCGAGTCGTTCTCGCTGGCCCGCGACGCCGTGCTCCTCGACCCGCAACGGAGCTGGATGCGCCGACGTGCCGAGATGCTCCGCGCCCGGCGCCGCAACGACTACGACGGCGGGCGCGACGGCGCCTCGTACCGCGCCGCGGCGTACGCCCTCGCAAACCTTTCGGACCCCCAGGACGGGCGCACCGGCTTCGACGAGACGCTCGTGCTCCTCGGCACCAACGGCCGTTACCGCGACGCGGCGGCGTTGGTGGACCGCACCGCCGTCGAGCCTGCGTCCCCGTGGGCGCGTCTCGTCGCGGCGCGGGGACACCTCGCGCGGGGAGAGATCCTGGAGGCGCGCGCCCTCGCCTCGTCGGTGCCGTGCCGCAGCGCGTGGGACCCGCTCCTCGCCCACGCCTACGCCACCCTCGCCGGCGCTCCGCTGAACGCCGATGCGTCGTGTACGCGCGAGGGCGTCGGCGCGCCGTGGCTCCACCCGGAGGCCCCCTTCGACGAGGTCGAGGGCTCCTTCGAGGCGAACCGCTACGTCGGCTGGACCCGCACCGGCAACGCCTTCGAGCTCGGTCCGGTGCACGACCTCCCGACCGGCCAGACCTTCGTCAACGGCTGGCGCGGGCAGCGCTACGCGACCTCCTTCAGCCACGGCGGCGACGCCGGCACCGGCACCCTCGCGTCGCGCGAGTTCACCATCCGCACGCCGGCGTTGTCGTTCCTCGTGGGCGGCGGCTCCAACGTCGAGGAGGTGGGCGTGCGCCTCATGGTCGACGGCCAGGCCGTGGTACGCGCCGCGGGCACCGACGTCGAGGGGCTTCACCGCGTCTTCTGGGACGTACGCCCGTGGCTCGGCCGGCGCGCGCACCTCGAGATCTACGACACGGCGACCGGCGGCTGGGGCCACGTCATGGCCGACGACTTCCTCGCCGAGCCGTCGTTTCCGCGGCGCTGAGCGGGGTCAGAGCCAGGCGTAGGCTTCGCGGAGCACGCGACCGCCGTCGCGCTCCACGAGCCCGCCGTGGGCCAGCACGATGCGCGCTGGATCCCACTCCAGCATGCGATCGACCTGACGCCGTCCGAGCTTCCAGTCGCGCACGGCGACGTACTCGAGCCAGCCCTTGCCGGGCTTCGTGTTGCCCATGAGCCAAGCCGCCGCGCGCGTGCTCCGCGACGCGTGCGTCGAGAGGTTCAGCAGCGCATCGGCGCAGATCATCGTGCCCGAGGCGCGGTGAAAGAAGACCACCTCGCGCTCGAAGCGGGCGGTGAACTCCGCTTGGTCGAGGTCCCCGCGGAGAAGGTCGTGCGGGGTCCCGTCGAGCACGTGGCCCCAGCGCAGATCCGCGCGCTTCTGCGGGAGTCCGGGACACGCGCAGAAGAGCGCGCGCGGATACGCCTGCATCCATTCGCCGGCGTAGAGATGGTGAAACAGGCTCGACGAGGCGACCACGCGCACGTCGCCGAGGGCGTCCACCGCCGCGCGCGTCGGGGCGTCGAGAGCCACCGGGCAGTGCACGAAGAGGCCGCCGTCGGCGAGGCGCACCACGGTCATCCGCGTGCCGGTCTCGAGGCCCCAGAAGCGCTGCCCGCGCGCCGTCGTCCAGACGTCCTTGGCCACCAGGTCGAACATGGATGCAACGTCGCTCGCGCATCGCACGCACGCAACGCCCGCCGCGCGGTTTCGTCACTCCGCCGAGGGAACGGCGTCGCCCTCGTGCACCGCCGCGGCAGGGACCGCGACCTCCTGCCCGGCCATCGCTGCGTCGTCGAGCGCCACGACGCCGTCGGCCTGCATCGTCGGCCGCACCGGCACCGCCACCGCGTGACCGTCTCGCACCGCGAAGACCACCGTCGCGCCGTCGCGCTCGGTGATCGCCGCCACGGGCACCGTGAGCGCCTCCTCGACGACCTGCACGATCACCGCGGCCGACGCGGCCATGCCGGGCCGCAGCGAGCGATCGGGGTTGGCAACGAGGAACGTCACCGGAAGCGTGTGCTCCGCGGTCATCGCGGCCTCGACGAGCGACACCACCGACGCGTACACGCGGCCAGGCATCGCGTCGACGCGCAGCGCCACGGGCTGGCCCACGTGCACCTCGATGGCGTTGGCCTCGGGCAGTTGCACGCGCCCCTCCAGGGACGACACGTCGACGACGGTGACGATGCGCGTCTGCGACTCCGTGACCGGCGCCCCGAGCTCGACGTGGCGGGCGAGCACCACGCCTTCGCGCGGCGAGCGCACCACCGCCACGCGTCCGTGCGCACGAATCCTCGCGACCTCCTGCCCGCGATGCACGACGTCGTTCACGTCGACGAGCAAAGCCTCGGCGACGCCCGACTCCGGCGCCGTGACCACCACCGTCGCCGCAGGCGCCAGCGTGACCGGTCCCATCACCCGACGGGTGAGCGCCCGACGCTCCACGCGCGCACGGTGCAGCGTCGCATCGGGCGAGACCGGAGCGCTGGCGGCGACCGGCGCCTGCGCCGGGGCAACCGTCCGTGGCGCGCTCTGCACCGCGGGATGGACGCTCGCACACGCTGTCGTCACCGCCACCGCCAGGCCGCCGCGCAACATCTCGGAGAGCGTCATGGCCACGGACCGTGCGCGTGCCGTCCATGGGGCGCAAGCGAGGTGGACGCGTGCCACCAACGGAGCATCGCCCGGCTCGCCGTCGCGCTCCCGGCGCACATGCGGCGCTCGGTGCCGATGGTGCTCCGCCTCGGGACGGCAGATCCGCCGCCCGAGCGTTGAACATCGCGCTCCCTCGACAGCTCCGCAGCGGGCCGTGCACCCTCAGGGTCCCTTGCCGCGACGAGCCCTCGCTCTCAGCCTGCTCAGCCTCGCAGCGTGCTCGTCCGCGCCCACGATGAGCGCACCGGCCGATGCGGGCGACGCGATCCCGAGCTTCGACGTCGTCGATGCCACGAGCGCCCCCGAGGCCTCCGACGCCCCGCTCGGAGTGGAGCTCCCGCCCGTCGTGGACGCCGAAAGGCCCCTGGACGCTTCGGCCCCCGACGCGCAGGACGCGATGGTCGCGCCGGCTGGTGACACCCTCGAGGTCGTGGTCTTCCGGCTGCCCGACAACACGCCGGCCGACGCGGCGGTACACCTCGCGGGAAACGTCAACGGTTGGAACCCCGCGGACCCGGCGCTGGTGCTGGCCCCTCGCGCCGGCGGTGCGTGGTCGTTGCGCCTGCACGGCCTCGCGCCAGGACAGCGCGTCGAGTTCAAATTCACGCGGGGCGCATGGAGCAACGTCGAGCGTGACGACGGCGGCGCCGACATCGCCAACCGTGTCGTCACCTTCGATCCCGCGCGGCCTACCGTCGCGCTGTACGTCGAGCGCTGGGCGGACCTCGCAGCGCCTGCGACTACCCGGTCCGGCTCGGTGTCGGTGCTTCTCGGCGTCGCGATCCCGCAGCTCGGGACCGCGCGCAACGTCTGGATCTACCGCCCGCCGGGCTACGTGGGCGGCACCGAGCGCTACGCGGTGACGTACATGTTCGACGCGCAGAACCTCTTCGACGCGCGCACCTCGTCGTTCGGTCGCGAGTGGCGCGTCGACGAGGCCCTCGAGGCCGCGTTCTACGAAGGCCGCCTCCCGGGGATCATCGTCGTCGGGGTCGAGAACTCGGCGCAGCGCGGCTGCGAATACAACGTCTTCACGGGGGATCCGCACCCCGCGTGCAGCGCCGGTTCGGCCCTCGGCGACGAGACCGTGGCGTTCCTCGTCGACACGCTCAAGCCGCGCATCGATCGCGAGTACCGGACGCTCCCGGACCGCACGCACACCGCCGTCGCGGGCAGCTCCATGGGCGGCTCCATGGCGGTGCGCACGGCCTTCCTGCACCCCGACGTTTTCAGCCGGGTGGCGGCGCTCTCGCCGAGCTACCAGAACACCCTCGCAGCCACTCCCCAGATGCCGGCGTTCGTGGCGGCGCAGCGACCAACGCTCCCGTTCCGGTTCCACCAGGACGTCGGCGACGCCGAGGTGATCCGGGACATCCCGGCGAGCGTGCTCGTGCGCAACATGAATGCGGTTCATGACGCGGCCCGTGCGGCGGGCGTTCCCGACGCGGACGACCGCGCGCGGGTAGTGGCCGGAGCGACGCACGACGAGGGCGCGTGGTCGGCCCGCATCGCCGAAGTGCTGAGCTGGCTCTGGGCGCCATGACCGCGGACGCGTTGACGCACGCGCCGCTTCGTCGCTAGGAAGCCGCCAGCCCAAGGGAATTTATGCGCCTTTCGATGAAGTCGCTCGCGATGCTCACGCTCGCCATCGTCCTGAACGCGGCGTGCTCGCCGTCTCCGGTGCTCGGCAACGGAGGCCTCGTCGACGCGGGCTCCGACGCCCAGACCGGCGTGGACCGCGGGCCAATCACCGACACGGGCGCTCCTTCGGACGGCGCGGCGACGGACGTCGGCGCGAGGGCCGACGTCTCCGCGGACGGCGGCGTCGCGTGCACGTCGAGCCGGCAGTGCGCCGGGGGGCGGGTCTGCGACACGAGCCGCGGCGCGTGCGTGGAGTGCCTCACGCGGGCCGACTGCACCGGCGGCATGGTGACGTGCATCGCGCAGCGCTGCGTCGCGACCACCCCGTGCGCATCGTCGCGAACGTGCCCCGGGCAGGTGTGCAGCACCACCTCGGGCGTCTGCGTCGAGTGCAACGGCGCGGCCGACTGTGCCGACACGCAGCAGTGTCGCGACGGAAGCTGCGTTCCGCGGCCGAGGACGTGCTCCTCGACGAGGCAGTGCGCCGATCTCGGCATGGTCTGCGACGCCGCCCGCATGGCGTGCGTGGAGTGCGCCGCCGACGCCGACTGCCTCGCCGCCGGGATGTATTGCACCGCCGACGACGTGTGCGCGCCGCAGGTCTGCATGCCCGGAAGCTCCCGCTGCGCTGCGACCGGGCGCGAGGTCTGCAACCCTCGCGGCTCCGCGTACGCCGCGGCCCCGTGCGGCGCGACGCAGACGTGCCGCGACGGCGCGTGCCTCGACCGCGTGTGCGTGCCCGGCTCGGCGCGCTGCGTCGCGGGCTCGACGACGGACCGCGAGGTCTGCAACGCCGATGGACTCGGATACACGCGTTCGACCTGCGCCAGCACCGAAAGCTGCACGGCAGGGGCGTGCATGGGTCGCGTCTGCGTGCCCGGGGCGCCCGCCTGCGTCGGCACCACCGGCACGCACATGTGCAGCCCCGACGGCCTCGGCTACGGCGGCGTCCTCACGTGTCCGGCGATGAACGGCTGCTCCGCGGCGACGGGGCTCTGCACGGGTTGGACGTGCACGCCCGGCGCGCGCGACTGCAGCGGCAACGCGGCGCGCGCGTGCAACGCCGACGGCCTCGGCTACACGTCGACGCCGTGCGCCGCGATGAACACGTGCCTCGCGGGGACGTGCACCGCGTGGCTCTGCACGCCGGGAACGAACTCCTGCGCCGACATCGCCACGCGGCGCGTCTGCAACGCCGATGGCCTCGGCTACACCCCGACGGCGTGCGCTGCGATGACGGCGTGCATCGGCGCCGGCACGTGCCAGCCGTGGACCTGCGCGCCGGGCTCCGCGACGTGCGCGTCCACCTCCGCCCGCAGCGTCTGCAACGCCGACGGCCAAGGGAGCAGCACCGTTCCGTGCGGTACGACGGAGAGCTGCAGCGGCGGGGTGTGCCGCCCGCGCATCTGCACCCCCGGCGCGACTCGCTGCGCCTCGGGATCCAACGCCGTCGAGACCTGCGCGCCCGATGGTCTCGCCTGGACCGCAGCCGTCTGTGCCACCGGACAGACCTGCAGCGGCGGGACGTGCACCGCGTGGCTCTGCACGCCCGGCACCCCGAGCTGCGTCGGCACCGCCGGCACGCGGACGTGCAACGCCGACGGGCTCACGTATTCGGCCACGGCGGCGTGCGGCGCGGGTACGAGCTGCGTCGCATCGACGGGTCTCTGCGGCGCATGGCTCTGCACCCCTGGCAGCGCGCGCTGCACGGGCAACAGCCGCGACGTCTGCAACGCCGACGGCCTCGGCCGAACCACCACCGCGTGCGGCACGACGCAGACCTGCTCCGCCGGCCTCTGCCTCGACTGGGTGTGCACGCCCGGCGCGTTCTCCTGCGCCGACGTCAACACGCGCCGCGTGTGCAACGCCGACGGCCTCGGGTACACGGCCGTCCCGTGCGCGGCGATGAACGCGTGCCTCGGCGGCGGTGTCTGCGCGCCGTGGACCTGCACCCCTGGCTCCTCGGGTGTCTGCGCGACGGCCACCTCACGCCAGCTCTGCACGGCCGACGGCCAAGGCTACGCTGCGAGCGCGTGCCCGTCGGGCACCAACGCGACCGGGGCGTGCACCGCGGGCGCCTGCACGCTCGCGTGCACCGCGGGCTTCGGCAACTGCGACGGAAACGCGGCCAACGGCTGCGAGACGACCCTCGCGACGAGCGCGACGAACTGCGGCGCTTGCGGCATCGTGTGCGGCGCCGGGACGGTCTGCGCGGCGGGCGTCTGCTCGGCCCTCGCCGTCGCCGAGGTCGCCGCGGGGAGCGACGCGACGTGCATCCGGCGCACGAACGGCACCGTCGCGTGCTGGGGCGTGAACACCTACGGACAGCTCGGCAACGGCGGAACCACCGGCTCGCTCGTGCCCGTGGCGGTCACGGGGTTGACCGACGCCGTGGAGCTCGACGCCGCGAACGCCCACGCCTGCGCCCGCCGCGCCGGCGGAACGGTGGTGTGCTGGGGCTACAACGGCTACGGCCAGAACGGGAACGCGTCCGTCACGTCGTCGCTCACGCCGGTCACGGTGATGGGCCTCACCGACGCCACGCAGGTCTCCACCGACGGCGGCCACACGTGCGCCCGACGGGCCACCGGCGCCGTCGTGTGCTGGGGCTACAACGCCTACGGACAGCTCGGCAACGGCACGCTGACCAACGCGACGACGCCGGTCGCCGTGGCCGGCATCACCGACGCGGTGCTCGTCGACGCCGGCCCCGTGAACACGTGCGTGCTGCGGGCCACCGGCGCGGTGCTCTGCTGGGGCGACAACAGCTACGGAAACATCGGAAACGGCGGTGCGACGGCGTCGACCACACCGGTCGCCGTGACAGGGATCACCGACGCCGCAGAGGTCGACGTCGGGAACTACTCGGCCTGCGCGCGCCGCGTCGGCGGCTCCGTGGTGTGCTGGGGCTACGGCGGCTACGGCGAGCTCGGGAACGGGCTGGGCACGAACTCTGCGACGCCGGTGACGGTGTCGGGGCTCACCGACGCGACGCAGCTCACCATCGGCTCGCTGCACGCGTGCGCCCGTCGGCCGTCCGGGGCGATCGTGTGCTGGGGCTACAACATGTACGGCGCCATCGGAAACGGCGGCACGACGAACGCGCTCACGCCGGTCGCGGTGACCGGGCTCACCGACGCGCTGGACGTCGTGGCCGGCTACTACGACACGTGCTCGCGGCGGACCGGCGGCAGCGTCGTCTGCTGGGGCCAGAACACGAGCGGGCAGCTCGGAAACCAGATGATGACCAACGCGTATACGCCGGTCACCGTCCTCGGCATTCCCTGATCGGCACGGGTCGCGCGCCGCTCGCCTCGCGACGGGCGAGCTGCGGTAGCCTCGCGGCCCCATGCAGTACGACCTCAAGATCGTTGGTGGAACCATCGTCGACGGCACCGGCGCCGAGCCGTTTCGCGGCGACGTCGCCGTGCGCGACGGACACATCGTGGCCGTGGGCGACTGCCCCGGAAGCGCCACGCGGATCCTCGACGCCGAGGGCGCGACGGTGACGCCCGGCTTCGTCGACGTGCACTGCCACTACGACGGCCAGGTCTCCTGGGACCCGACTCTCTCGCCCTCGTCGACGCACGGCGTGACGACCTGCGTGATCGGCAATTGCGGCGTCGGCTTCGCGCCCGTTCGCAGCGCCGACCGCGCGCGCCTCGTCGCGCTCATGGAGGGCGTCGAGGACATTCCGGGTTCGGCGCTCGCCGAGGGCATCCGCTGGGGTTGGGAGTCCTTTCCCGAGTACCTCGACGCGCTCTCCGCGATGCCCCGCGCCATCGACGTGCTCGCGCAGGTGCCGCACGACGCGCTGCGCGTGTTCGTCATGGGCGAGCGCGCCGTGGCGCACGGCGAGGCCACCGACGACGACGTCGCTCGCATGCGCGCGCTGGTGCGCGAGGCTCTCGTCGCCGGCGCTGCGGGGTTCTCGACGGGGCGCAGCGACAACCACCGAGCGTCCAACGGCGATGCGACGCCGGCTTCGGAGGTCGGCGCGCGGGAGCTCGCGGGCATCGCGAGCGCCTTCGACGGCCTCGGTCATGGCGTGCTGCAGGCCGTCAGCGACTTCGACATGGCCGCGGGCCCCGATCGCTTCGACGCGGAGTTCGACCTCCTCGAAGGCATGGCGGCGGCCGCCTCGGGGCACCCGCTCTCGCTGTCGCTCATGCAGCGCGACATGGAGCCCGACCAGTGGCGTCGCATCCTCGCCCGCGTCGAAGCGGCGACGGCCCGAGGCCTCGCGATGCGCGTGCAGGTGGCCCCGCGCGCCATCGGCGTGCTGCTCGGACTCGAGGCGACCTTTCACCCCTTCATGGGCTTCCCGAGCTACAAGGCCATCGCCCACCTGCCCCTGGTCGAGCGCGTGCGCACGATGCGCGATCCTGCGTTCAAGGCCCGGCTCCTCGGCGAGACGTCGGAGCGCGTGGCCGGCGACGGCAGCCCCATTCCTCCGCTCGCGGACCAGCTCCTCGCGCGCATCGACATGGTGACGCTGCGCCTCTTCCGGCTCGGCGCCCGCCCCTCCTACGAGCCCCGCGTCGAGGACTCGCTCTATGCCGAGGCGCAGGCCACCGGATCGTCGGCGCTCTCCGTCGTCTACGACGCGCTCCTCGAGCACGAGGGCCACGAGCTGCTTTACTTCCCTTTGTATAACTACACCGAGTTCTCCCTCGACAACGTGCGCACCATGCTCCACCACCCGCTCGCGATGGTCGGGCTCAGCGACGGCGGCGCGCACGTCGGCACCGTCTGCGACGCGAGCTACGCGACCTTCGCGCTCACCCACTGGTGCCGCGACCGCGCCGAGGGACGCGTTTCGCTGCCGTGGCTCGTGCGCAAGCTCGCCCACGACACCGCGCGCTTCATCGGCCTGCGAGACCGCGGAACGCTCGTGCCCGGGGCCCGCGCCGACGTGAACGTCATCGACTTCGAGCGCCTCGCGTTGCACCGCCCGCACCTCGTGCACGACCTCCCCGGCGGTGGACGCCGGCTCTCGCAGGAGGCCTCGGGCTACCGCGCGACGCTCGTCGGTGGCGACGTCATCCTCGAGAACGATCGCCTCACGGGCTCGCTCCCGGGTCGCCTCGTGCGCGCTGGAAGATGAGGGCCCTCGTCGCGCTTGCGCCGTGCCTCGCGCTCGCCGCGTGCGACGACGGTCTCGCCGTCGCAGCCGATGCGTCGGCGCGAGCCATGGATGCTGCGGTCACGGACCATCCCGCGGCGCTCGATCGCGCCGATCCGCTGGACGTGACCGCGAGCGCCGACGACGTGTCCCCGGACCCGCTCGACGCGCCACGGGTCATCGCTCCGTGCGACCCGTGGAGCCCCGACGCGGGCGTCTCCGTGCGTGGACGCGCCTACGACTTCGGCCCCGGCGGACCGGGCCTTCGCGGGGCCGTGGTGCGCGCCCTCGAGCACCCCGAGCGCTGCGCCACCCTCGACGGCAGCGGCGACTTCGTGCTCGGGGGCTTTGCGCCTGGCGAGGACGTCTCGGTCACGCTGGAGCACCCGGACTACCCGCCGATCCAGACGGGCACGCACACCGTTCCTTCCGGCGGCATCACGGGCATCACGTTCCAGGCGCCGAGCTACGGGATGTACCGAGTGATGCAGACGGCGACCCGCATCGTCGCCCAGCGCGACCGCTGCCAGATCGCGACGACGGTCACCGCGGTGGGGCTGAGCCTTGACTCTCCGGTCCCGTCGCACGGCGTCGCCGGGGCCACCGTCACCATCGAGCCGACGCCCGCCGAGGGCTTCGGACCGATCTACTTCCAGTACTACGGGCCGGGCTCCATCCTGCCCGATCGATCGCTCACGCAGACGACGCGCGACGGCGGCGTGCTCTGGCTGAACGTCCCCGCTGGCGACTACGTGCTGACCGCCCACGAGGACGGCATGCGCTTCACCCAGGCGCGCTTCCGATGCCGTGCGGGGTGGCTGGTGAACGCCTCGCCGCCCATGGGGCTCCAAGCCGTTCCGTGAGGGCTCAGCGCGTGTCGGCGCAGCAGCGAAAGCCGATGGAGTAGTCGTGGTACGTCGGCCAGTGCGCGCGCGTGGCGTAGTCACAGCCCGCGCCGTTCTGGTGAACGTCGACGTAGTAGCCGCCGCGAAACACGCCGTGCCCGCCGCGCGTCGTGGACTCGACCCACTCGTGCAGGTTGCCGACCATGTCGAAGACGCCGAAGCGGTTGCGGCACCGCACGTGCGCGCCCGTTCGCGCCACGGTCCCCGCAAGCTGGTTCAGCCGCGGGTCGTTCATCTGCTGCTCGTGAAAGACGTCGCCGGGGCCGAAGATCCGCCGCACCGGCCCCTCGCGGTGGTCGTTGCAGCGCTGCGGAACATACGTGTCCCCGTAAGGCCAGGTGCTCGGCGTGGGGCCGCGGCACGCGCGCTCCCACTCGGCTTCGGCGCAAAGCCGCTTGCCCGCAGCCCGGCACGCCGCGCGCGCCTGCACCTGCGAGATGTACGCCTGCGGAACGACCCCGGGGCGCGACACCGCCCGGTAGTGCACCCCGGTCCGCAGCGGTCCGTACGGCGTCCACGGGCGTGAACGGCCTCGCGCGAGGACCTCGACCACCGAGCCCTCCCACCGATCGATGCAGAACTCGCTCGCGATGCTGATCATCCCCGCGGGGCAGCCGCGCCGCCGCGGCACCAGGGCCATCGCGCCGACGCCGAGGACCACCGCCGCCCCGAGGGCTGCCCCGCGCCGCGAACGCACCGCCGCGCGCCGCATCACGCCTCGTCGTCGGGCTCGACGAACTGCCACTTCACGTCGGGGCAGCGCGACCGCACGCGCGCCTCGAGTTCGTTGATCGTCTGCACCAGCTCCGCTCCGGAGAGCCCCGCGCGAGGCTTCACCTTCATCGCGAGGACGACCTCGCCGGGCCCCTGCTGCAGGCTCATGAAGCGCAAGAGCCCCTCGAGGCGCGGATCCTCGGCGACGGCCTCGCGCACCTGCGCGGCGATTTTCGGATCGGCCTGCTCCCCGACCACGAGCGACGTGGTCTCGCGCGCGAGGAACAGCGACACACCCACGAGTCCGACGCCGACGCCGATGCTGCCGAGGCCGTCCCAGATGCCGTCGCCGGTGCGCCACGCGAGGGCCAGGAACGCAGCCGCCACCGTGAGCCCGAGCACCGCGGCGACGTTCTCGCCGGTCACGACGATGAGGTCGGCGTCCTTCGTGTCGCGAAGCTGCGCGACGAGCGACGCGCCGGGCGTCTTCGCCTTCACCGCCCGAAGACACTGCGCGAGCGACGCCCCCTCGAGGATCAACGAGAATCCGAGCACCGCGAAGGCCCAGCCCACGTGCTCGACGGGCTCGGGATGCATCACCTTCTTGACGCCCTCGTACATCGCCACGACGCCGCCCCCGAAGAACAGCATCAGCGCCACGAGGAAGCTCCAGAGGTACGCCGCGCGCCCGTGTCCCATGGGGTGCTCGTCCGATGGGGCCCGCCGCGCGTGGCGGTTTCCGATGAGCAGCAGCACCTGGTTGGCGCAGTCCGAGAACGAGTGCAACGCCTCGGCCATCATCGAGCCCGACCGCGTGACCACCGCCGCCGCGGTCTTGGCCAGCGCGATGCCGACGTTCGCCGCGAGCGACGTGAGAATGACCTTGTTGCTGCCGCCGTGGGACATCGCCGCCGCAACGTAGCAGACCGTGGCGATGACCTCGCCCCCCTGGGCGTGATAGCACCAACGGTCATGAACGGAGCCCTCCGATCCCGCTGGTCCTTCGCCTGGATCCTCGCCGTCACGGCCCTCGGCGCGTGCGGCAATTCGAGCACCGTCATGGACGCCGGCGGGTGCTTTCCCGCGTGCCGCGTGGGCACCGTGTGCGCGCCGTCCGGCGTCTGCGTCGACGCATGCAACCCGCCGTGCACCGGCGGTCAGGTGTGCGTGGGCAGCGGTGCCGCGGCGATGTGCGTGGCTCCTGGCACCGACGCCGGAACGCCGGCCACGGACACGCCGTCGTCGACCGATGTCCCGGTGGGCGTCGACGTCGGCGCGCCCGCGAACGACGTCCCCGCCGCCGTCGACGCGCCGACCTCGGATGTTCCCGTCACCGCCACCGACGCCGGTGCCCCCGACGACGCGACGCCCACGAACTGCGGCCACCCCGGCGAGGCCTGCTGCGTCATGCGCGCCTGCTACGGCGGCGCAGCGTGCGCGAACAACGTGTGCGTGGCTCCCTTCGCGCGGCAGACGGGCGAGTGCTCGTCGCCTTCGGACTGCGCCGCGCCGCAGGTGTGCACCGGTCGCTTCACGTGCGCCGCCGGCGTCGACGCGGGCGTGGCCGACGCAGGCAACGCCGCCTACCGCGGATGCTGGCTCTGCGGAACCTCCACTGGCACCGCGGCCTTCGGCGCGGCCTGCACCACCACCACGGACTGCGTCACCGGCGTGTGCACCGACGGATCGTGCACCGTTCCGTGCGCCCCGGGCGATGCGGGTGATGCGCAGTGCCAGGCGCGCGGCGCGAACTACCGCTGCTTCGCCCTGTACTCGCAAGAGGGCGGCACCGGCGCACCGATCACGACGCTCGGCGTCTGCTCCCCGACCTGCGCCCGCGACAGCGACTGCACCGGCGGGCGCGCGTGCGTTCCGCGGCTGAACTACTTCACCAACCGGATGGAGTTCGCCTGTGCGACGACCACTCGCACTGGCACCATCGGCGCGGCCTGCAACCCCTCGGGAACCGCCACGTGCCGCAACGTTCTTTGCGTTGGCACGACGAGCGCGACGATGGGCTACTGCACGGCGCCGTGCACCAGCGACGCGGACTGCCCCGCGGCCGCGCCGGCGTGCGGATCGATCTTCTTCACGCGCCCCGACGGCCACGACCAGCCGGGCCGCGCCTGCGCGCCGCGCTGACCTCGCGCAACGTTCCCGACCTTCGAGCGCAGCCGCGCGCACGCGCCACGGTCCCACGCGAGGACCGCGGCGCATGCTGCGCGACCGCGCGCCGTCGAATCAGCCGCCGGGAGAGAAGGTGAAGGGGAAGCTGAACTGCACCGCGCCGCCTTCGGGCGTCGGGAACACCAGGCCCCGAAGGCGCGACACGATGCACGACCCCACGGTCGGCGCCGCCGCTGCGAGCGGGCCATCGGACGATGCGCTGGTGATGCGGCCCGCGCTGCCGATGGTGAAGTTCACCTCGAGGCGGCCCGACAGCGTCGGGTTGTTGCGCAGCTCGCGCTCGTAGCATCCGCGGATGCCGCCGATCTGGCCGCGGATCAAGCGCGCCACGGCGTTGGCGTCGACCTGCCCCTCGCCGCCCGTCGACTCGCCGCCGCCGATGTCGGCGTTGCCGTGGATCACGCGCTCGCGGACGATCTCCTGCCCGCTGCCGATGTTGTTGCCCGAAGACTCGACGGTTCCGCCCTGGCCGAGCCCACGCCCGCCGAGGCCTCCGCCGGCCGACGCGACGCCGCCGCGGCGAACGCCCACCTGGCCGCTTGCCGCGGCGATGCCGCCCACGTTCGCGAGGTCCGCCGCCGTTCCGGCCATGAGGCCGCCCTGGCTGAGCGCATCGCGAGCGCTGCCGCGCCCCGTGTCGTTGGCGCCGGTGAGAGCTGCGAACTCGGCGCTGTTGTTGAGCGCCGCCATGGCCGCATCGGCCGCACGCGTCGCTGCGCTCGCGGCCTGGTCCGCGCGCCGCTGCGCAGCGTCCTGTCGGGCTGCCGTGCGCTGCTCCGCGCTCTGCTGCGTGCGCTGCGCCGACTGCTGCTGCTGCTGTTGCTGCTGACCCGTCTGCTGCTGCGTGTTCTCTGCCGCCTCCTGGTGCTCGGGCTCCTCCGGAGCGGGAGGCGGCGTCGCGAGCAGGCGGACGAGGCGCGCGTCGTCGAGCGAGAGGTCGTCGTCGACGATGGGGTCGTACACGTACTCGACGTACGCGACGCTCGCGATGGCGAGCACGAGGAACCCCGAGAAGCAGGCGTTGTAGGTCCAGTCGATGTTCTTGACCCAGCCCGCGCGAATCGCCGCCGGAAGCTGCGGCTTCGGCTGCGGCGGCGGCGGCACCACGAACTGGAAGAGGAACATCACCTCGCCCAGCTGGATCTTTCCGCGAGACGACTCGGCCAGCGCGACCTGCCATCCCGTGGGGCCGCGCTTGGCCGTCGGGCTGTTGCGCAGGTCGGCGAGCTTCTTGAAGCCCTCCGGCAGCGCGAGCTGGCCCTCCATCTTCTCGGTGAAGTTCAGGAAGTACTGACCTCCGACCATGGAGAACAACTCGAAGCTGCCCGGAAGCTCCGGCGCCGCCACGGTGAAGGTGTTGCGTTCCGTGGTCCCGACGGTGACGGTGCCGCGATCACGGATGATCCGCTCCTCGGACATGCGGGTCCCCTGCATCACGCCGATGCGCAGGACCTTCGGACCGGACGCGCCCTTCGCCGCGGCCATCGCCTGGGTCATCGCGCCGGGACGCGGGGTGCGGGGGGTCTGTGTCTGCTGGGCCATTCCTCGAATCCTCCGTCAGCCTGATGCGTTCCGACAACCGCCGCGCCCGGAAGTTCCCCCGGGAGCTGCGATCGGTCAGAAGGGCGCGCGGCGCACCGCGTCGACGATCTCGCGAATGAAGTGCACCGGTGCCTCGAAATACGAATATCCCAAGCTCGACCGCCCCGACACCGAGAAGGCGTAGGGACGCTGGATCTCTCCACGCACCTCGATGGTCGTGCTCGCCACGTAGACGCGCCGGCCGTTCTCGGTGCGCACCGTCGCCGCCATGTCCTGGTTCGCAGGCTGCGCAGCGGGCGTCGCCGTCGTCGGATCCGGCGTCGTCTGGGCCGCGGCCAGGCTCGACGCGCCGAGGCACGAGAGCGCCACCACGAATCCCACCGCCGTCGCTCTGCGCATCGCCATCACGTGATCTCCATGCATCGTATCACCGCACCGCGCCGGCGCCCGAAGTGTTCGGCGCATCGGGCTTGTCGTACGGCGTCGCGCCCGCCGGAGCGGTCGTCGTCGGGGCGCGCGTCGGCGTCGTGATCGGCGCCGCCGCGGCGGGGGGCGCCGCCGGAGCCGTCGTCGGAGCCGCTGGGCGTGCGGGAGGCGGTGCCGCAGGCGCAGGCGCAGGTGAAGGCGCTGTTGCCGGCGCCGTCGTCGAGGGCCCTGGCGTCGTCGCCGCCGCGGCTGGCGCAGGCGTCGCCGGACGAACCACCGGCGTGGCGGCGGACGGCGCTGCGGTCTGCGCTGCCGGAGCCGGCGATGGCGTCGTGGACGGTGCCCCGGCCGGGGCGGCCGGCGCGGGAGCGGGTGCGGGCGTCGCGGCGGGCGTCGCAGGGCGGGCCGGGGTCGCCGGAGCCGGCGTCGCGGCAGTGCGACGGGCGTTGGTCTGCGCGCGCTGCAGGGCGCGCGTCGAGCGGTCGAGGGCCTGCGGAAGACGCGTGAGCTGCGACTCCACGTCGTCGTGCCGGGGGCTCGTGGCGTACTGCCCGCCAAGGGCGTCGCGGTACCGCGTGAAAGCCGCCTGCGCCTGCTGGAGCAGCTGGATCTTGCGCTGAAGCGCATCGATCGCAGTGCCTGAGATGTCGCGCGCCTGGTCGGCGTAGAGGCGACCGGTGTTGTAGTGCACCTCGAGCAGCGTTCCGTCGAGGCGCTGGGCCGTCTGGAACTGCTCCAGCGCGCGGTCGTAGACCCGCGTCGCACGGAGCGCGTCGCCGTAGTTCAGGTGTGCCTTCGCCCAGTTCGGCGCGAGGGCCACCGCCGTCGAGAGGTTCGAGACGGCCTGCTCGTAGTTGCCCGCGTTGAGCAGCTCGACGCCCAGGTTGTTGCGCGCCTCGGCGAAGTCCGGCGCGAGCTCGATGGCGCGGCGGAACGACACGATGGCCGCCGGCACGTTGTGCTCGAGGTCGATCTGCAGCAGCCCGCGAAGGTGCTGCACCTCGGCGTTCGCAGCGCCCGCGCCATTGTTCTGGTGGTTCGGGTCCGACCCGTTGATGAGGTCGTTGACGATGTAGAGCGCGAGCTCGTTGTGGCCCTGCGCGCGGTACGCCTCGGCCACGGCCAGCCGCGCCGCGACGCTGCGCTCGTCGAAGCGCAGCACCTGCCGCGCCTCCTCGATGGCGTCGTTGGAGCGGCTGTTCAGCACGAGCACGCGGGCGTACTCGGAGCGCATCACGGCGTTGCGCGGGTTGGCGCGCGCCACGCCGGCGAGGAACGACACTGCCTCGGGGATGCGCCGCTGCCGCACCAGGAGACGGCTGCGACCGATGGCCGCGAGCTCGTAGTCGCTGCGCATCGAGAGCGCGCGCACGTAGAGGCCATCGGCGGCGCCGTCGTTGCCCTGGCGCTCGGCGATCACCGCGGCGTTGTAGGCGGCCTGCGCTGCGCGCGGGTCGGCGTTCATCGACGCCTGGAACGCACGCATGGCGACGTCGAGCTGGCCACCCCGCGCGGCTTGGAGCCCCTCTTCGAAGGAGCTGCGTGCGGCCCCGGTGAGTCCGGTGCTCGCGGGCGCCGCGGGCGCACCGGCGTCGGCAGCAGGCTCCGGCGTCGGTGGCGTCACCGGCGCGGCGGGCGCCACCGGGGCCCCGGCATCGGCGGCCTCGACGAGCGGACCCGCGTCGGCCGTCTGGTCACCGCCGGAGCTGGCCTGCGGCGCGGGCGGCGTGGTCGGGGTGTCCGACGAGGACGAGCACGCGGTGCCGGAAAGGCCCAGCACCACCGCGATCACCGTCGAAAGGGAGGATTGGAAACGCATCGTCGCCCCGCTCATTCGTTCACGAGCCCCGGTCCGGCCAGCGGCGTCGTCTGCATCACCGTCGCGCCCGGCGCCTCGCCGTCGAACATGCCCGGCCGGTACTCGAAGATGTGCTGACGCGTGAGCGCCGGCTCCACGAGGGCGCGGTTCTCGTCGAGGCGCATGTGCTCGAGCGCCCGCGCCGAGAACGGCGTCGGGATGTTCTGCGTGCGCGCCGTGTTCACCGCCGTGCCGTAGTTGATGATGGCCAGCGAGCGCTCGGCCTCGGCCTCGCTGTCGAAGTTCTGCTGCACCTGCTGGATCGCGTTGGTCCGCGAATCCGCGAGCTGCTGCTCGAGGGCGTCGGCGCGGTCGCGGATGGTCTGGGCCTGCTCGGCCCGGCCGGCGCGCTCGAGCAGGTCCGCGGCGTGCCGGAGCTGCGCGATCTGCGCCTCGGCGCGATGGAACTGGTCCTGCTGCGCGCGCGAGAGCTGGATGAGCGACCCGACGCGGGACTCCTGCGTCGCGAGGTACTCGTGCGCCTCGCCCTGCCGCGTGAGCGACCCGATGGAGTACTCGCCGCCGCGCAGCGACACGACCTCGCGGGCCGAGGCGTCGATGGCGCGGAGCTGCTCCTTGAAGTGGTCGATCTGCGTCCGGAGCTGCGTCGCGTCGCCCTGCGTGAACTGCGCGCGCTGGAACTCCGTTACCTGATCGTCGAGGTCGCGGAACAGCGCCTCGGCCGCCCACTGCGCCGCCGTCGATCCTGGCTGCTGGCCCGAGCGATGGTACTCGGCGACGACCTCGCGCAGCGCGCGGCGGTACTCGTGGTCGTTGCCCATGGCCCGATACGTCAGCGCGATGTCGTACTGCGCGCGCACACGGAACTGCGCCGTGTCGCCGCTCACCGGCGTGCGTCGCAGGTACTCGTTGAGCGCCGGAATCGCGGTGGCCCAGTTCGACGCACGGTACGACGTCTCCGCGGCGCGGAAGTCCGCCTCGGCGCGCTCGCGACCGGCGTCGGCGCGGGGCGAGAAGTTCTGCCACGCCGTCCGCGCAGCGTCCCAGCGCCCGAGGTTCTGGTTGATCATCGCGATGGACGCCAGCGAGTCGTGGATGTGCGCCGCGTGGTCCGTGGCCGTCGCGAAGCGATTGTCCGACACGACGTTGCCGTAGTAGCGGATCGCGTTGTCGTAATCGAAGATCTTCTCGAGGTTGTACGCCGCGCGGAAGTTCGACACCTCGAGGATGTTGATGCGCTGCGCACGGTTCTCGCCGGTGAGCTCGTGCCCCGCAGGGTCCAGCGTGTTGTTGAAGTCCCGCGTGATGCGCTGGTAGGTCTGCGTCGCGGTGTCGAAGCGACCGGTCCGCTCGTACGCGAGGGCCACGTAGTACGTCGCGAGGGCCGCCTGCGCGTGCGTGCGGTTCGCGCTGACGGCGTCCTCCATCTCGTGCGCCGCGCGCTCGTAGAGAGCCCCGGCCTGCTCCGGCGTCGCGCGCTCGGCCTGATGGAACGTCTCGAGCGCGAGGCGGAACCGGCGATCGGTGAGGATGCCCTCGATGTGGCTGTTGCGCGCGTCGGAGCTCACGCCCTCGCAGTGCTGGTTGCGCTGGGCCTCGGCGAGGCGCTCGAGGTCCTCGACGCGGTTCAGCGTGACGTAGAGGTTGTTCAGGTCGTCGAAGGCCGCGCCGGCCACCGTCGCGTCGTTGCAGTAGTCGTGAAGGATCGCGGTGTACTGCCGGATGGCCTCGGTGACGTGGCCGAAGCGGTACTGCGTGCGCGCGTTGAGGTACGCGAACTTCGGCACGAAGGGCGGCGCGTCCTCGGGGTGCGCCGGGTCCGGCGTCACGACGTCGGCGAGCGCCTGCGCCGAGTCGAGGCTCGGCGGCAGACGGCGGCTGTACTGCTCGCGAACCTCGACGAGGGCGAGCACCGGCGCCGGGATGTTGAGCTCGGTGATCGTGTTCCCCGTGGCCGCCGGGGCCGCGCACGAGGTGGCCTGATCACCGGTGAGCAGCGGCGCGCCGGCTGCGTCGACGATCTGCGCCGGCGGAATGCCCGCGCGCACCGCGAGGCAGGGGTCGAGCTGACGCTGCTGCGCCTGCTGCAGGATGAACGCCTCCTGCGACTTCACCGCCATGTACGCGGCGGCCGCGAGGAACTGGTCGTTCTCGTTGGACTCGCGCACGTCGGAGTAGGCCCGCGCGGCCTCCTGGTAGTTGCGCGACCAGAACAGCGCGTCGGCGCGGTTGTAGCGGAATTCGTAGGCAGCTTCGTCGTTCGGGTAGTTCTCGATGAACTGGGTGTAGGCGAGCACCGCCGCCTGGTATTCGGCGTCGGATTGCCGCAGCCGCGCCAAGGCGTCGGCCTGCGTCTGCGCCTGCTCCGCGCCGGTCTGGCGCGCTGCCGTGGCCGCGAGCTCGCGACCGCGCTGGCGAAGCTGCCCCGCCGCCTGGTGGTGCTGCAGCGCCGCGTCGTGCAGCGAGTTGCGCGCGACGGTGTCGGCGTAGCGCTGGGCGTCGGGGTGGTTGTTGTTCGCGTTCCACCACGCGCTGCCCTCGGTGTAGCGCGCGAGGCCGCCGCGGGCCGTGATCGCCTGATCGTACTGGCGCTGGCGCTCGTACGCGATGGCGATGCTCTCGGCGACGCGCGGAGCCTTCTCGTGCAGCGGATAAAGCGCGAGGAACAGCCGGTAGAGGGTGACCGCCTCGTAGTACTTCGTCTGCTGGAAGTAGTCGTTGGCGAGCTCGAGGTACGCCTCCGGCGTCCACGGACGATCCTGCGGGATGAACGAAGGCCGACCGGGCACCGGCACCGCGCGCTGCGTTCCCGTACCCTCGCGGGCCGACGCGATCTGCGCCGGGTCCGCCGGCGACGTCATGCGAAGGATGCCCGCGCAGTCGAAGGGACGCGCCGCGTCCGTGGGCGGATGGGCGACCTGGTCGACCAGCGACTGGCAGCGCACGACGTCGTCGCCGGGGCCCGAACCCCAGTCGCTCTCAGAGAAGATCACTCCGATCCACTTGATGGTGTCGGAGCGGTTGCCCTGCGTCGCGGCTTCGGAGCCGACGTAGTCGTAGTAGTCGAGGAGCAGCGAGAAGTTCCGCAGCGCTTCGGGGTAGCCGTTGCCCATGCGGAAGAACGCCCAGCCGACCTTGTAGAGCGCCTTCGACCAGAACACCCCGTACTCGAGGTTGTTGTCGAACTGCGCGCGCGCCGCGGCCGGCATCTGCACGCCGCCCTCGCCCGCGCCGAGGATCGCCGCGGCGGGAGTGTGCGTCGCGACCGGCGGACGGGCCCGCGTGCTCGCCCGCATCGACGCGCGGTAGGCCGCGATGGCGAGCGCGTTGCCCTCGTCGTCGCGGGCGTTGTCGAAGTGGTGATCGCCGATGTAGTACCAGACCTCGCCGGCGTACCGGGACGGCTGGCCGTTCGCGCCCGGAAGCGGCTCGCACGCGGCGTAGTCGTTCGGGATCGGCGCAGTCTGGCCGGGCAGCAGATCCGGCATCGGGGGAAGCGGCGCCACGCCGCCATCGGCGTCGGCGGTCACCGGCGCGGGCGGAGAGACCAACTGCGGCGCGCGCGCACGCAGCATGTCGAAGAGGTGCGGGCACACCACGGGCTGGTCCGCCGGCTGCAGCGGCGACATCAGGTCGAAGCCGTGCGAGGCGTCGTAGCGAAACCGCGACGGGCACACCATGCCCTTGTAGGCGTCGATGGCCTCGTCCTCGCGGCCCATCTCCTTGAGCACCCACCCGAGCAGGTAGTGCGTCGCATCGGACATCCGGTACTGCTGGAAGCGCGCGAGGATGTTCCGGTACAGCAGGATCGAGCAGCGGTAGTCGACCGGCGGGTCCTGCACGCTGTCGACGGGCAGGCTCTGGGCTCGCAGCGAGTCACGCTGGTGGTCGGCCGCGTCGAGGGCCGCGAGGCGCGCGTACGCCGACTCGTCGTAGTAGAGCTCCGCGAGGCGGAACATCACGTCCGGCGTGCGCTCGCCGTCCTCGGGGTACGACTCGAGGAAGCGCTCGAACACCTGGATCGCATGACGCCGGGCCTCGGCCTCGGCGGCGCGCTCGGCCTGGATCTGCCGATCGAAGCCCGCCCGGAGACGTCCGAGCTGACGGTCGTGCTCCCGGGCCAGGAGCCCGTTCACCGAGCTGCGGAACCCTTGGCCGCGCTGGAGGAAGCCGTCGACCTCGCGCTCCATGAGCCGCAGGCTCTCGATCTGAGCGGCGGTGGGCGGCGGACGCACGGGCACATCCTGCGGCGCACCGTTGGCCGAGACCACCGTGGAGCGCGGAGCGAAGGAAGCGTCCGCCGTCGTGGCGGCGCCCGATCCCATCGGGGACGAGCCCGCGTCGGCGGAGACCACGGCGGCGACGCCGGCATCGGCACCCGTCGAGGGGAGCTGCTGCGCCTCGGAGCGCACCCGCGCCGAGACCACCGCGAGGAGAAGAACGAGACCGAGACGCCAACGGAGAACGGACTTCATGGCGTCGCCCCCTGCGTCGCGTTGGGAGCCGGAGACGGGGCCGGAGCGGTTGCGTCCGGGGACGGAGCAGGCGTCGGCGCTGGCGCAGGCGCCGTGTTGGCGCCCGCTCCCTCGGAGCCCGCCGGACGCTGCCCGGTGAGCTGCTGGGCGTCGGACTGCGACGCACCTTCCACCACTTCGCTGAACTCGTCGTTCAACGCCGAGATCTCCCGGTTCTGCTCTTCGGCGAGGAGCCGAGCGCGGTTGTTGTGCTCCTCGCGCTCCTCCCACGCCACGTCCACGAGGCCGAGGTCTGCGCGCATCACGATCTGGTAGAACTGCAACTGGACCTGCCGGAACTGCTGCTGGATGAGGTTCCCGACGACGTCCTCGGCCTCGCGCTCGAGCGCGCCGAGGCGCTCGCGGTAGCCCGCCACGCGGGTCTCTTCCTGCTGAACCTGGTTCTGAAGCACGACGATGCGCTGATCGACGAGGGCGTTGACGCGCGCGTCGGCGGCGTCGACGGCGGCGTCGAGGCGGTCGAGGCGGCCCAGCACCGCCGCGGCGTCGGCTGGGGCACGGCCGCCGAGCGCCGCGATCTCGCGCTGCACGAGGTCCCGAAGCTGCGCGCGGGCCTCGACGTCGTGGGCGTACCGGGGGTCGCCCGGACCCACCTGCGCCCGCGCCGCGCCGATCATGCGGCGGATGCTGGCGATGCGGTCGCGGTACGTCTGCAGCGACGCACGCTGCTGTGTCAGCTCGTTCTGCAGCGACGCGCGGTCGATGGACGCCCCCTGATGCGCCGGGTCGGCGATGTAGCGCTCGAGCGCCACGGCCATCGCCTCGAGCCCGTCCACGCGCTGCTGGTTGTGCTGCAGCGTCTGCGACAGCGTCACGAGCTCGTTCTCGGCCTGCGCGTCGCGGCGTCGAAGTCCGGCGTCGTCCACCGGAAGGCGTCCGACCTGCGCGGCGAGCGCGCGGCGCTGGCTGATGAGGCCCTGAAGCTCGACGTTCGACGCATCGGCGCCGCGGTCGAGGATCTGCGCCACGCTCTCGCGGAGCTGCGCGCTGCGGTTGAGCAGCTGCCACACCCGCTGACGCGCGCGACCGAGGTCCTGGAAGACGTGCGACCGCGACGGGGCGTTGAGCGCCGCGTTGAGCCGATCGATGAGGTCCGTCGCCTCGCGCACGTACGTGCGGCAGGTGTTGAGGTCCGAGATGACCCGCAGGCTGTCGTCGAGGGCTCCGTCGTGGCGCACCCACGCGAGGGCCTCGGCCGGGAGGAAGCTCGTGGCGTCGAAGACCTGCAGGTTCGACCGGATGAGCTCCTGGAAGTACCGCTCGGGGTTCGACCCGCCGTTCGCCTGCTGGATCTGCTGGTAGATCGGCCCGAACTGGTCGCGGACCTCCTGGAAGACCTGCTGCGCGCGCTGAAATCGGCCGGTGCGGAGCAACAGGTTGCCCCAGAGGAGCTTGCCCTCGGGCACCAACGGCGAGTCCGGCGACGAGATGGCGAGGATCTCGAGCGCGCGCTCGGCGCGGATGGCGTCGCCGAGCTTGATGTACGCCCACGCCTGCTCGAAGAGCGCGCGGTCGAAGTACGCCGACGTGCGGCCGATGCGCTGGTAGCTCTCGATGGCGGCGTCGAAGCTCTCGCGCTCGACGTGCAGCCGCCCCACCGCGAGGATCGCGAGGTCGATGACGTGCTGCTGGTCGGCCCCGTCGGCCTCGAGCTGGCTCACCCGCTGGAACGCCTCGATGGCCTCCGGGTACTGCTGCCGCGCCGTGAGGATCGCGCCGAGGAAATACCGCGCCTGCGGGTACACGTTGGCGTTCGCCGGGATCGCCTCGAAGGCCTGGCGCGCCCCGTCGTAGTCCGGGTTCGGGCGCAGGAAGAGGAACTTTCCGCGGGTGTACGTCGTCTGCGCCTCGATCTCCGAGGGCGGGATCTGGCCGAGGCGCGAGAAGTAGTCCTGCACTCGGGCGGCGCTGTCGGGATCGTTGGCGCCGACGGCGAGCTCGATCTCGATGAGACGTCCCAGCGCGCGCTGCACGAACGGGCGGAACACGGGCTCCGCCGCGTGGTCGAGCACCTGCCGGAAGCGCGTGCGCGCGCCGAAGCGGTCGCCGGCGTGGAACAGCGCATCGCCCAGCAGGTAGAGCCCCTGCGGAAAGGCCGGGGTGTTGGAGAAGTTCTCGACGATGTCGGTGAAGAGCACCGCGGACCGCGCGTAGTCACGCAGGCGGTACAGCAGCTCCGCGTCGGCGAAGCGCTCCTCGTAGTCGGGCCCGGTGCGCTGCGCGCCGGACTGCGCGCCGTTCGCGAGCTGCGCCAGCTGCGGCGCCTGCCCCTCGAGGAGCCCGACCTGCGTCGTGATGTCGCCGAGGCTCTGCGCACCGGCACCCAGCGGCCCGAGCACCGCCGCCAGCGCCACCGCGCGCACCGCCCTGCGGAGGCGAAACCTGCTCATCGGGCCCCGTTTCCGTTGCCGCTCCCGGAGGCTCCGGCGCCCGCGGCGCTGCCGTTGGCGTCACCGTTGGTTGCGGCCTCGGCGGCGTCGGCGGCCTCGCGGAGCGTGATGATCCGCTGCACGTACCGGATCGCCGGGCGGCTCTCCGGCGACTCGAGCGGTCCGCCCTTCTCGAAGCCCACCACGCGGATCTGGATCGCCTTGCCCTCGGGCACCGAGAAGCTCTGCGTCGAGCGCACCGAGAACCGATACCCGCGCATGTACGGCAGGCCGGCGCCGAGGTACGTGAGGCTCACCCCGAGGCTGTGCTCGCCGGAGCCCACCTGACCATTGTAGACCTGGAATTCGCGACGATCCGCGAGGGCTCCGGTGTCGTCGTCGCGGTTGAAGATCGGCGCTCCGTCGAGCGAGTAGACGACGCTGGTGAGCTGGTACGCCCCGCCCATCGCGTTCTGGTGGACGATCTGCGCGCGCGAGCCACCGACGGCGTTCTGGAGCACCGACTCGGCCAGCAGCGACAGGCGCGCCTTGGAGCGGAAGATCTCCTCCTTGAGCTCGTTGATGCGCTGCTCGAGGTTGCGGAGGCGAACGACGTACTGCTCGCCCGTGAGCGCCCCGGCGTCGTCCCCCGCCACCGCGGGGATCATCGCACCGGCGTTCGGGATCGCGAGGGTTCCCGCGTCGGCCGCCGCCGTGGGCTCGGTGCCCGCGTCCCCGACCTGCTGGGCCAGCGCGGTCGCACTCGGCAGTACCGCCGAAAGAACCAGAATCGCCGTCCCGAACCGTCGCATGCCGTCTCGCTTGTTCACAACTGCCTCACCGCGCGGCCGGGGCCGCGGCTGCTCCACCGACCGAGGCCCGGGTCAGTGCCCGAGCCTCGGGAATCGACATGACCTGCTGCGAATACCGGATCGCGGGCCGCTCTTCGACGGCGGTCGTGGCGCCCCCGCGCTCGTAGCCGACCACCGTCAGCCGCAGGCCGCGCCCCTCGGGCACGCTGAAAGCCTGCACCGACCGCGCACGAAACGTATACCCGCGGATGTACGAGAAGATCCCGAAGCCGTTGCCCTGGTATTCCAGGCTGACCGTGAGCGAGTGCTCGCCGGAGGTGATCTGCCCCTCGAAGACCGGAAACAGACGCTGGTCCGCGAGCGAGCCGTTCTCGTCGACGCGCGTCGAGATGTTGCCGCCGTCGAGGCTGTACGACGCGCGCACGAGCCGGAACGTCGATCCCATGTCGTTCTGGTGCTCGACGATGAGCTGCGCGCCGCCGCCGCCGGACTGGCTCAGCACCGTCTCGGTCAGCTGTTGAAGCCGCGTGTGGCTCTGCGTCAAATCGTCCGACAAAGCGTTCATCTCGCGATCGATTTCGCGGAGCGCGATGGCCCTCCCGGACGTAGCGGCCTGCGCGGGCGCAGAAGTGGGAGCGGCCGCAGCCGGCGAGGCCGGTGCGGGCGCAGGGACGGCGGTCGTGTCCGCGATGGGAGCCGACGCCGGCGCGGGCTGCGCGAGCACCGACGCTGGAATCGCCACGATCACCGCTGAAACCAACCATCGAGGCAGCAACTGCCGTCTCACGAACACCCTCCGTCTGACCACGCAAGAACGGGCAGGACCGCTCAATCGGATGCGGGTGTGTATACCAGGGCGCTCCCGAGGGTCAACGCGGTCGTGCCGGAGCGCATGCGCCGCGGCGCCGCTTCGCGATGGACCGTCGCCGCCGTCTTGGCCTACGATGCCGCTGCGCGTGATCGACGGTGCGGCCGCGGTCGCGTCGGCGGCGCGGGAAGACCCTTCGGCGCCGTGGTGCGTCCAACGCTCTCGAACCCGGTCCGTCCCCCTTTGACCGCTTCAACGAACGCCGAACGGCTCGCGACGACCAGCGATGAAGCGCTGCTCGATCGCTTTCGTGAAGGGGACGCCCGGGCCTTCGAGGAGCTCATGCGCCGTCACCGAACCCCGCTCTTCCATTTCATCCTGCGCTCCGTGAAGAACGCCGCGACGGCCGACGAGCTGTTGCAGGACGCGTGGCTGCGGATGATCCAGGGCGCCCGCGATTTTCAGCGCGCGTCGCGGTTCACGACGTGGGCGTACACCGTCGCGCGGAACCTCTGCATCGACCACGCTCGCAAGGCCGTGCACCGGCGGCACCACTCCCTCGACCAGCCCCGCGAGGAGGAGGGCAGCACCCTCGGAGACCGCGTTCCGGCCAACGACGCCCCGGCGGACCGCCAGGCCATCGGCCACGAGCTGCAGGGATCCCTCGTGTCGGCCATCGACGCGCTGCCCGGCGACCAGCGCGAGGTGTTCGTGCTGCGCGAGTATTCGAAGCTCTCGTTCAAGGAGATCGCCGACGTGGTGGGAGCGCCGGAGAACACCGTCAAGTCACGAATGCGCTACGCTCTCGAACGGCTGCAGTCCTCCCTCGCCGAGTACGAGGACTACGCCCGCACCCTCGGGTGACGCCATGGACTGCGAGACCTGCTCCGAACTCCTGCTGGACCTGCACTACGACGAGCTCGACGCCGCGCGAGCCGACGAGGTGCGCGCGCACCTGACGACGTGCGAGGCCTGCTCGGCTGCAAGCGCCCGCCTGGGCCGAACGCGTTCGCTCGTCGCCGGGCTGGCGCTTCCCGATGCACCGCAGCCGTCGGCGGCGGTGATGGCGGCGCTGTCGGCGACGGTGCCGGCGGTGGAGCGCGTGTCGGCGGTGATCCCCATCGCCCGGGCTCGGCAGGCGCGGGCCACGGGCTGGTTGCAGCGGGTCGGCGAGGTCGCCATGCGCCGCCAGGTCGCCATGGCCGCGATCTCGATGCTCATGTTCGGGCTGGGCCTCCGGTATCTCCCGTTCCGCTCGCCGACGCAGTCGATGACCGCCGAGGCGCCGCAGACCGAGGTGGTCCCGGCGACGGAATTGGCCCCGGCGCCGGTTTCGGCAGCGCCGACGCCGGCTCCGGCGGGCGCGATGCCGTTGGCCATGCGGCGTCCCATTCCGCCGCTTCGGGCGCAGTCGCAGGCGACGGCCCCGACCGAAGGCCGCGCCTACGGACGCATCGCCGCCGGGGAGCCCGCGCGTCCCACGTCGGTGGCCGATGGTCGTGGCGTCGTGGCCGAGGCGCCTGCGGCCGACGACCTCGAGGCCCGGGCGGACGCCGTTCGCGGTGTCGTTCGGGCGCGCTCCGCGGCGGCTCCGGCGGCGTCGAACAGCCCGGCGAGCGCCGGTTTCGCCTCGAACACCCTCGCGGCCTCGGAGGAGCGGCAGCTCCAGACGGCGCTTCCGGCGGAGCCCGCCGCGGCACCGGCGGCGATCGCGGCCACGGGGTCGGGATTGGGGTCGGCGCCATCCGATCGCGGCCCGACGCGGGGGGAGCTCGCCTCGGAGATCGGTCACTACCAGCAGCAGCTCGCCGCCAACCCTCCGCCCGCGGAGCGGGTCGCCATCGCGCGGTCGCTGCAGCGCGCGCTGCTTCGCGCTGGACGCATCGAGGAGGCCAACCGCGTCCAGGCCGAGTACCTCACCCGCGCGGCGGACACGACGTCGCTCGCGGGCCAGGTCGGCACGTCGCCGGTGCGTCCGCCTGCGGCCGCGGCGATGCCCTCGCCCGCACGCCCGGTGGTCACCCGGCCGGCGCGGCGCTCGGTGTCGAACGCGCAATCCGACTTCAACCAGTCGGCGTACTGAACTCTCGGGTTTGGTCAGGGCGGGGCACGAGACCCCGCGGTGGGCGCCCGGTCGGACGCTCCCGCGGGGTGCCGTGCGGCGGGCGTTCAGCCCATCATGGACTTGAGCGTCTCGGCCATCTGCGCCGGCGTCGGCGCGACCTTGATGCCCGCGGCCTCGAAGGCCTCGATCTTGTCGATCGCCCGGCCCTTGCCGCCGGAGATCACCGCGCCGGCGTGGCCCATGCGCTTGCCCGGCGGGGCCGTGGTCCCGGCGATGAAGCCCGCGACGGGCTTCTTCATGTTGGCCTTCACCCACGCCGCGGCGCGCTCCTCGGCGCCGCCGCCGATCTCGCCGATCATGATGACGCCCTCGGTCTGCGGGTCGTCGTTGAACAGCTTGAGGACGTCGATGAAGTCCATGCCGTTCACCGGGTCGCCGCCGATGCCGACGCAGCTGCTCTGGCCGATGCCGAGCGCGGAGAGCTGGCCCACGGCCTCGTAGGTGAGCGTTCCGGAGCGGCTGACGACGCCGATGGGACCCACCTTGTGGATGTGCCCCGGCATGATGCCGATCTTGCACTGGCCCGGGGTGATGACGCCCGGACAGTTCGGACCGACGAGCGTCAGGTCCTTGTTGAGCCGGTGCTCCAGGGCGCGCCGGACCTTGACCATGTCCATGACGGGCACGCCCTCGGTGATGCACACGATGAGCGACACGCCGGCGTCGGCGGCCTCGAGGATCGCGTCGGCCGCGCCCGGGGGCGGGACGAAGATCACCGAGGCGTTGGCGCCGGACTGCTTCACTGCCTCGCCCACGGTGTTGAACACCGGGACGCTGTTCTCGAAGGTGGTGCCGCCCGCGCCGGGGGTGACGCCGCCGACGACCTTCGTGCCGTACGCGAGCATCTGCTTCGCGTGGAAAGAGCCGAACTTGCCGGTGATCCCTTGCACCAGCAGCCGCGTGTTCGAATCGACCAGGATCGCCATCGACCGCCTCTACTTCCGCCCGCTCACGAGACCACAGATCTTCTGCGCGCCATCGAGCATGCTCGACGCCGGAGTGATCGCCAGACCGCTGTCGGCGAGGAGCTGGCGCCCCTCGACGACGTTCGTCCCCTCGAGGCGGACGACCAGCGGCACCTTCAACCCCAGCGCGCGGGTCGCGTTGATCACGCCCTGCGCGATGACGTCGCACTTCATGATCCCGCCGAAGATGTTGACGAAGATCCCCTTCACCTCGGGGTCGCTCAGGATCATCGTGAACGCCTTGGTCACGGCCTCTTCGGTGGCGCCGCCGCCGACGTCGAGGAAGTTCGCCGGCGTCCCGCCGCAGTGCGCGATGATGTCCATGGTGGCCATCGCGAGGCCGGCGCCGTTCACCAGGCACCCGATGTTCCCGTCGAGGGATACGAACGAGAGGCCGGTCTTCTTCGCCTCGAGCTCCCGCGGGTCCTCCTCGGCGACGTCGCGGAGTTCCTCCCAGTTCTTGTGGCGGAAGTCGGCGTTGTCGTCGAAGTTCACCTTCGCATCGAGCGCCATCACGGCGCCGTCGCCGGTGACCACGAGCGGGTTCACCTCGACGAGGGAGCAGTCCTCCTTCACGAAGAGCTCGTAGAGCCCCGATACCAGCGCGCTGAACTTCGCGACCTGGTCCTTCGAGAGACCGAGGGCGAAGCCGAGCTGCCGAGCCTGGAACGGCATGAAGCCCGTCGTCGGGTCGATCCACGCCTTGAGGATCTTCTCCGGCGTGTGCTCGGCGACGTGCTCGATGTCCATGCCGCCTTCGGTGCTCGCCATGACGACGACGCGGCGCGTGTCGCGGTCGACGAGCATGCCGAGGTAGAGCTCCCGGGCGATGTTCATGCCCTGCTCGACGAAGACGGTGCGAACGATCTGCCCCTCGGGTCCCGTCTGGATCGTCACCAGCCGCCCGCCGAGCATGCGGGACGCCGCGTCGCGCGCCGCGTCGGGACCGCCCTTGACCACCTCGACGCCGCGGCCGACGACCTCGGTGCCCTTGTGCACCTGGCCCTTGCCGCGCCCGCCGGCGTGGATCTGCGACTTCACCACCACCACCGGCACGCCGGTGGCCGCGATGAGCTTCTCCGCCGCCGCCCGCGCTTCGTCCGCGGTGGTGACCGCGATGCCCTGCGGGACCGGCACGCCGTAGCGCCGGAAGAGCTCCTTGCCTTGGTACTCGTGGATCTTCATCGCTTCAGCTCTGCTGGGCGCTGAGGCGCTTCGCGACGTCGACCACCGAGCGCACGCTGTCGGCGCTCTTCGCCAGCATCGTCTTCTCGGCGTCGCTCAGCGTGATCTCGACGATGCGCTCTACGCCGTTGCCGCCGATGACGACGGGAACGCCGAGGTACATGTCGTGGTAGCCGTACTGGCCGTCGAGGTACGCCGCCGCCGGGAGCAGGCGCTTCTGGTCGAGGAGGTAGGCCTCGGCCATCGCCATCGCCGCCGTCGCCGGGGCGTAGTAGGCGCTGGTGCCCATGAGCTTGACGATCTCGCCGCCGCCGCCGCGGGTGCGGTTCTCGATGGCGTCGAGGCGCTCGCTCTTGATGAACTGCGCCACGGGCACGCCGTTGATCGTGCAGTAGCCGCGGGCCGGGACCATGTCGTCGCCGTGGCCGCCGAGCACCATGGCGCGCACGTCCTTGGCGCTCACGCCCGCCTCGGCCGCGAGGAAGTACTGGAGCCGCGCGGAGTCGAGCACGCCGGCCATGCCGACGACGCGCTCCTTGGGGAAGCCCGTCCACTGCTGGAACGCCCAGACCATCACGTCGAGGGGGTTCGAGATGACGATGGTGAACGCGTTCGGGCAGTGCTTCTTCGCGTTCTCGGCGACGTTACGAATGATCGGGAGGTTGATGCCCACGAGGTCGTCGCGGCTCTGGCCCGGCTTGCGCGGCACGCCCGCGGTGATGATCACCACGTCGGCGCCGGCGCAGTCGGCCCAGTCGCCGGTGCCGATGACCGAGGCGTCGTCGCCGGTGATGGCGCTGTTCTGCATCAGGTCGAGGGCCTTGCCCTTGGCGAAGTCGGCCTTCGCCGGGATGTCGAACAGCACCACGTCGCCGAGCTGCTTGCGCGCCGCGATCGCCGCGAGTTCTCCGCCGATGTTGCCTGCGCCGATGAGCGCGATCTTGTTCCGCTTCGCCATGGGGACCGATTCTCCTGTGAGGGGTGCTTTCAATGCGCCGCCGGAGTGGGCAGGCGCGAGCGCGGCGGAATGTGCTCGCGTCGGCCGCGTTCGTAAAGGGCCTTCACGCGCCGCGCAGCACCTGCGCCGCGAACCCCTGCGCCGCCGCCGAAACGGCCCCGTCAGTGCGGAGTGCCGAAGGGCCAGTAGATCGTGCTGCTGCCGCCGCCACCGCCGCCGCCGAGGGCCCGGCCCATGCGCCAGCTCTTCGCCGCGCGGGTCATGCCCGAGGCGCCGGGATCGCTCGTGAACCGCGCACGTTGCAGCGCGGCCTGGACGCACTGCTGCGCCCGGACCGTGGAGCCGCGCGCCTCGCGGAACGCCACTTCGGACGTCACGGCGCCGCCATTGGCGTTGTCGAAGGTGACCGTCGCCGTGCACTCCTCGGCGGCTCCGCGATCGGCGCGGAGGCAGGCCGTCACCGCGGGATCGAGGGCGTTCAACGCCGCGACGGCGCGCGGCGTGTAGTCGACGCGCGGACCCGTCGGCGCCGGCGCCCCGGCGTCCACGACGACGGCCACCGGGGCCGAGGGGGGAGCGTCGGGCAGCGCCGCGACGGACACCGGCGTGGCCGGGCCGGTGAGGGGGCGCGAGGCGTCGTTTCGATGGGTGATCCACCAGAAGAGCCCGCCGGCGCCGAGGACCATGACGACCACGATGGCTGCGACGAGTCCGCCGTTCGAGGGGGCGCTCTGCGGCGGGCGCGGTGCGACGGGACCGATGGCCGGTGCGACGGCGGCCCGGCCCGGCCCGGCGGCGCCCTGGGGCATCGAGAGGTCGTAGGCCGGCGGCGACGGCGGGGCCAGCGGCAGCGACGCGAGCGGCGACGACGGAACTTCGAGCGGCGGCATCGCCCCTGCCGGCGCGAGAGGCGCAAAGGCGGGCGCGAGCGCCGGCGGAGGCGGCGCCGGAGCGGGCAACGGCGCGGGCTGCGGGGCGCCGAGCGGGTTGGCTCCGAGGCCCTGCATCGCCATGGGCGCGGCCGGCCCCGATCGCGACGGCGGCATCGTGGCCGGGCGGGGTGCAGCGTCGGCCACCGGACCGTCGGGACCCCGGGAAGGCGCCCGCCACGCGAGCTCGGGAGCGAGCGCGGCCGCTGCCCGCACGAACGCCGCGGCGTCGAAGCCCGGCGCCAACGATTGGGCGACGGCGCGAAGCTGCTGTGCGAGGAGCCCGGCGGACTCCGTGCGCTGCGCGGGATCGCCCGCGAGCGCCGCGAGGACCACGCCGTCGAAGGCCTGTGGCACCGACGGATCAACCCGCGACGGCGCGTCGAAGCGCCCCGCGAGCAGCGCCTGGCGCGCGGCGTTGGCGTCGGCGCGCGGCACCAGGGGGCGCACCAGCAGCAGCTCCCACAGCACGACGCCGAGGGCGAAGA
>CAIMWA010000457.1 GCA_903845045.1 uncultured delta proteobacterium
AATGTTGAAACCGTCCCCCCGCTCGCTCGGCGCGCTGTTGCTCGCGCTGACCGCCTGCGCCCCGCACCCGCGTCCGCTACCGTCGGCCGCGATGGCACCTTCGGTCGCCACGACGGACCCTGCGCGCACCGCGTGGGAAGCCTGGCGCGCCGAGCGCAACGAGCACCTCGCCGGGCCCGACGGCTGGGTCACCCTCGTGGGGCTCTTCTGGCTCGCCGACGGCGCCAACGAGGTGGGTTCGGCGCCCGACGCCGACGTGGCGCTCCCGGCGGACCGCGCGCCGTCACAGGTCGGCACGCTCACCGTGGACCATGGCCGCGTCCGTCTTCAGGTGAGCCCTGGCGTGAACGTCACGCACGACGGAGCGCCGGTCACCGCCCTCGACATCGCAACGGACAACGCCCCCGGCGGCCCCACGGTGCTTTCCCTCGGGAGCCTCACGATGCGCGTCATCGCCCGCGGCGACCGCCTCGCCCTGCGCGTGAAGGACCGCGAGCACCCCGCGCGCCGAACGTTCCACGCGCCGGAGTTCTACCCGTGGGATGCGCGCTGGCGCATCGACGCCCGCTTCACGCCGACGCCGTCGCGCACCGTGGCTGTGACCAACGTGCTCGGCATGGTCGAAGAGCAGCCCCTCGCCGGCACGCTGGCGTTCACCGTCGACGGCCACGCCCTCACGCTGCTCGCGCTCTGGGCCGACGCCCACGACCCGTCCCGGGGCCTCTTCGTGATGCTCCGCGACGCCACCGCCGCGCGCCGCGAGACCTATCCCTCGGGGCGCTTTCTCGACGTCGACGCGCCCGACGCCGCGGGCCACGTCGTCGTCGACCTCAACCGACTCGAGACGCCGCCGTGCGGGTTCACGACCTTCGCGACGTGCCCGCTGCCGCCGCGCGAGAACGTGCTCGCTATCGCTTTGCCCGCAGGCGAACGGAACCCTCCCGGGCACGAGTGAGCGGGGGGCGCATCGTGTCGAAGCGTTGCCGCCTTCTCGCCGCGCACTGAAGTGCACGGCAAGCCCCGGTGAAGCCCGCCGCGTGGGCGGGCTTCGTCGTGCGCCTCGGCGGAGGGGTGCGTTGACGTCGGCATGCGAAGCACCAAGGGTGTGAAGCGAAGCATGGCCCACCGGTCGAACACCGAACTCGTCGCGCACGTCGTCTGGGCCGTGAAGCTCCGCTCGGCCGTTCTCGACGAAGCCGACGATGTGCGAAGAAGCGAGGTGTTCGCGCAAAAGGCGAGCGATCTCGGCGGGATGGTTCTCGCGGCCGGCTGCGCGTCCGATCACGTGCACGTCCTGGTGCGGTACCCCGCGTCGGTGCCGCTCTCCAAGGTGGTTCAGCGCATGAAGGGAGCGTCGTCGCGGGCCCACGACCAGGACGCCGCGAACACGGTCATGCGATGGCAGAACGGGTACTGGGCGCGCTCCTGTGCTCCCGATGACCTCGAAGGGATCCGCGCGTACGTCCTGCACCAACGCGATCTCCATCGGAGCCCGTGCGCCCAAGAGGACTGGGAGGCGCCGGACGACGGCTGAGCGTCGAATCCGGCGACAACCCGGCCCCGCGCTGGGCCTCGATGCCGCCTTTCTGCGCGCTCGATGCTGATCCTTCCCGGAATTGTCGTTGCGGCGCCAGCGACGTCCCGCACGAACCGCTCCGGAGAGCCACCGCGAACACCGTTTCGTCGTCGTCGAAGACGCTTGGGCGCTCCGATTCGTCGTTCGTTCGCGTGTTCGCCGCGCACTGAAGTGCACGGCAAGCCCCGGTGAAGCCGGCCGCGTGGGCGGGCTCCGTCGTGCGTCCGCGCGGCGGAACATGGAAGCGTTGCACGGCCGCGACGCGAGTCCTGCGCGAGCCCGGCCCCGCGCCGGGCTTCATGGGACCCTTGCCGTTCACTTCAGTGCTTCCATTTCTACACATCGCGAGACCGCGACCACAGCTTCAGTTCTGCGTGATATTCAGCCATTTTGACCCGCCGCGCTCACGCCCGGCAGCAAAGCGTCCGGGCTCTGCGCTTCGCGAACGGACCGGCCGCGGACGGCCGGGCCTGGGGCCTCGCGCGCGTTCCC
>CAIMWA010000458.1 GCA_903845045.1 uncultured delta proteobacterium
CCTACCTCCTCGACCCGCTGGTGGCGCGGCTCGAGGCGCGGCGCGTGCCCCGGCCCCTCGCCATCGCCGCGGTGCTCCTCGGGCTCGGTGTGGTGAGCACGCTCGTCGCGTGGTTCGTGATCCCCGACATCGTGCGTGAGATGTCCGACCTCGTCGTGTCGGTGCCGCGGCGCCTGCGCGACGAGTGGATCCCGCACGCGAACCACCTGCTCGCGGCGCTGCGAACGCACTACCGCCTGCGCATCCCCGTCACCGCCGACGCCTGGCTGGCCCAGGCCGGCGTGCGCTCCGACGAGATCGCGCAGCGCAGCCTCTCGGTGATGCAGTCCGCCGCGGGGCTCTCGCTGTCGATCCTCGAGCGCCTGCTCGACGCGCTCATCGTCTGCGCCATGGCCTTCTACCTGCTGCTCGACTACCACCGGCTCCTCGACGGCATCCTCGTGCTGGTGCCGCGCCGGGCCGAGGCCGAGGTGTCGCGCATCGCGGGCAACGTGAACGACGCCCTCGGGCGCTACGTGCGCGGCCAGGCCCTCGCGATGCTCATCCTCGGGACGCTCTTCTCCGTGGGCCTCGGCGTGCTCGGCGTGCCCGCCGGCGTGGGCCTCGGAATCATCGCCGGGCTCCTTTCGGTGGTGCCGTACCTCGGGTTCTTCATCGCCCTCGCGACGGCCACGCTGCTCGCGGTGCTCCAGGGCCACGTGTCTCCGCTGGCGGTCGTCGGCTACATGACCTTCGTGCACATCGTCGACATCGGCTTCGTGACGCCGCGCATCGTCGGCGGCTCCGTGGGCATCTCGCCGGTGTGGGTCATCGTGTCGCTGCTCGCCGGCGGCAAGCTCGGCGGCTTCGTAGGCCTGCTCGCGGCGGTCCCGGTGGCATCGGTGCTCCACGTGCTCTTCGCCGAGGGCGTCGCGTTCTACCGGCAGACCGTCTTCTACACCGCCGTGCCTGCGGCGGACTCCGAGTTCCACGGCCTCGAGATCGGCCACGTCGAGGCGCCGGTGGCCGTGAGCGAAGCGCCACGACGCGCCTCGCAGCTCCCCATCGACCCTCTCGCCCGCAGCACCGTGGGCGACGGGACCCCGAAGCCGCACTGACCCCCAACGCCCGCCCCGAAGGAAAGCCCCACGCATGTCCGGAGTGACCGTCGAAGACCGCGCAGGCACCCGCTGGATCAGCCTCGACCGCCCCGAGTGCCGCAACGCCCTGGACCCCGACGTTCTCGCGGCGCTCACCGCGGGCGTCGACGGCGCCGTCGCCGCCGGAGCCCGGGCCATCGTGCTCATCGGCCGCAGCGGCGCGTTCTGCTCCGGCGCCGACCTGCGCCACGCGGTCGCCCAGGGCCCCGAGCTGCTCACGCAGGTCGACCAGCGCCTCGAGGAGTTCCAAGGCCTCATCCGCGCCATCGTCGGATCGCCGCTGCCGACCATCGCCGCCGTCGACGGCGTGGCCTACGGCTTCGGGTGCGACCTCGCCCTCGCCTGCGACCTGCGCGTGGCCACGACGCGGGCGTACTTCCAGGAGGGCTTCGTGCGCATCGGGCTCATCCCCGACGGCGGCGGAACGTGGATGCTCCCGCGCCTCGTCGGGCTCTCGAAGGCCCTCGAGCTCGCGCTCCTCGGCGAGAAGCTCGAGGCGTCGGCGGCGCAGCAATTGGGCCTCGTCGCGCGCCTCGTGGCCCCCGAGGACCTCGACGCCACCGCCGAGGCCGTCGCCGCCAAGCTCGCCGCGGGCCCGCCCATCGCCATCGGGCACATCAAGCGCCTCGTGCGCTCGGGCCTCGCCAAGGACTTCGGCACCGCCTTCGCCGACGAGGGCCGCGCCCAGGGCGAGTGCCTCCGCTCCGAGGACTGCATCGAGGGCATCGCGGCGTTCTTCCAGAAGCGCGCGCCGGAATACAAGGGTCGGTAAAACAAGCCGATGCGTCGCGTCCTCGCTGCCGTCGCGGGCGGGATCCTCGCGGGCCTCGGCACGGGTCTGCTCGGCGGGCTCCGCGGCGCACCGGGGCTGCAACTCGCGCTCGCGCTTCGCCTCGCGGGGCTCCTCGTCGTGCCGGGTGCCGTCGTCGGTGTCGCGCTCGCGGTGGCCGTGCTCCCGTTCGACGACGCGCGCGCCACGCGGCTGCGTTCCGCCGTCGATGCCCGCGCCCCTCGGCTCGCCGCCCTCGCGCTGCTGATCCCCCTCGCGGTGGTCACGTGGATCGGCGTCGCGGGCCTCGCCGGGCGGCATTTTCTCACCGCGTACCACCACGTCGGCCTCGCCTCGTTCGCGCAGGCGGTGACGCTCGCGGTGCTCGGCGTCGGCGCGGTGACCGCGGTGGCGGCCCTCGCGCACGTCGTCGAGGCTCCGCTGCGGCGTCGCGGGAGCACGGCGCGCACCGTCGCCGTGGCCGCGGGCGTGGGTATCGCCGTCGCGATCGCGGCGGCGGCGCACGGGGTCTTTCACGGCAACGCCCAAGGGACCTTCACCCGCGCGGCGCTGGTGTTCTCGCCCTTCGGGGTGCTGAAGAAGCCCGAGCTCGACCTCGCGCCGGTGCTTCAGCTCCTCGCCATCGCCGCGCTCGCGCCGCTGTTTGCACGCGCGCTGCGTCGCATCGCCGTTCCGGTGTTCGCCGGGGCCGTGGTGCTCGGCGCCCTCGCGCTGCGCTTCGACGCGCTGCACTTCGCCGACAGCGCGGTAGCGTCCGACCTCGAGGCGCGACCGTCGCTCCCGCGCATCGTCCTTCGCTTTCTTCGATCGCGCACGGATCATGACCACGACGGCTTCTCGGCGCGCTTCGGCGGCGGCGACTGCAACGACCGCGACGGCCGCATCAACCCGCTCGCGACGGAGATCCCCGGCAACGGCGTCGACGAGGACTGCTCGGGACGCGACGCCAACGTTCCGCGCCCGCGGGTGCGCGAGGCCGAGGCGCCGCCCCCGGCTGGAGCGCCGACGCTGCCGCGCATCGACAACCTCGTGCTCGTCACCGTCGACACGCTGCGCGCCGACCTGCACTTCGCGGGCAACCCGAACCCCATCTCGCCGCGCCTCGACGCCCTCGCCGCGCGCTCGACGGTGTTCGACCACGCGTACGCCATCAGCTCGTACACGGGCCGCGCCATCGGACCGATGATGACCGGGCGCTACCCCACCGAGTGCGCGCGCGACGGACAGCATTTCACCCGGTATTTCCCGGCCAACGTGTTCCTCGCCGAGCGTCTGCGCGACGCGGGTTTCCACACGGCGGGGGCGGCGTCGCACTTCTATTTCGCGCCGCGCTTCGGCCTCGCGCAGGGCATGGAGACCTGGGACATGTCCGCCGAGACCGGCGGCGAGATCGAGACGCAGTCCGCCGACGACCGCGTCGCCGACCGCGCCATCGCGCAGCTCCAGCAGGCCGCGCGCACGCCGGGCCGCTTCTTCGTGTGGACGCACTTCTTCGACCCGCACAAGCAGTACGTCGACCACCCCGCGCTGCCGCTCTTCGGCCGCGGCGAGCGAGCGAAGTACTGGCGCGAGGTGATGTCGACGGACGCGCAGATCGGGCGCCTCCTCGACGCCCTCGCGGCGCTGCCGGGCGACGTCGCCGCGCACACCGCGGTGGTGGTGACGGCGGACCACGGCGAGGCCTTCGGCGAGCACGGCATGTCGTGGCACGGCGTCGAGCTGTGGGAAGAGCTCGTGCGGGTTCCGTGGATCCTCTACGTGCCCGGCATGGAGCCGCGGCGCATCGCGACGCCGCGGAGCCAGATCGACCTCGCGCCGACGCTGCTGGCGTTGCTCGGTCTCCCGCGCCCCGCAGACACCGCGCCCGACGCGTTCTCCGGCGAGGGTCTCACCGGCGACGTCGTCGGCGTATCGCCGCCCGCGCGCCCCATCTACCTGGAGCTTCCCGAGGGCCCGTACAACAGCCTCCGCCGCGGCGTCGTCGACGACGGGTGGAAGCTCCTCGAGCGCGGCGCCGGGCGCTTCGAGCTCTACGACCTCGCGCACGACCCCGGCGAGCACACGAACCTCGCGTCGACGCACCCCGCGGACCTCGCGCGGCTCCGCGGCGTGCTCGAGAGCGTGCGCGCGGGGCTGCACACGGTGCCCGCCCGGGAGTGACCGCGACGGTCAGCGACGCAGCCAGAAGACGGTGAACGCGTCGCCGCCGTCCTCGGGGTCCGCGGCGCGGCTCGCGCGCACCCAGGGCGTGCGCTTGAGGTGCTCGCGCACGGCGGCCTTCAACGCCCCCGTGCCGTGTCCGTGGAGAACGAAGCCCGTGAGGTCCCCGGCACCGAGCACGCGGTCGAGGAACGCGTCGACCATGCCCGTCGCGTCGTCGACGCGGAGCCCCCGCACGTCGCAGGTGTTGCTGTCGGTGCGCAGCGCGCGCTCGAGCTCCGCCGACTCAGCAACGGCCTCGCCTCGCGGTGCGTGACGGGGCGCGTGACGCACGGGCTCGGCGGTCTCGCCGGGGTCCACGGAGCGCTGGAGATCGTCCGTCGAGACGAGGAGCTTCATGGCCCCCGCGGCGACGCGCACCTGCCCGCGGGCCGGCGCCTCGAGCACCTCCACGGTGCTGCGCAATCGCGGGACCCACACCTTCACGCCGGGTCGAAGCTCGTCTTCGCGGGCCGGGCGACGCGCCTCCGCCGCGGGCTTCATCGCCTCGAGGCCGCGCCCCAACGATCCGTCCATGGAGGCCGCGCGCGCCACGGTGTCGACGAGCGTCGTCGCCTGCTTCAGCTCCTCTTCGCCGAGCTTCTTGCGACGCAGCTTGGCCTGGGCCTCGCGCAGCTCCTCGCGGGCGCGACGGAGCTGGTTCAGCAGGTCCTCGCCCTCGCGGCTGAGCCGCTCGCGCTCGCGCGATCGCAGCGTGTTGCGCTCGGCCTCGAGCTCCACGCGAAGCTTCGCGATGGTGCGCGCCTCGTCCTCCGCGGCGCCGCGCGCGAGGCGAGCCGCGAGCTCCTCGTCCTGCAAGCGTCGCAGCACGTCCTCACGGGTGCCGGCGTGCTCCGGGAGCAGCCGTCGCGCGAGGGCCACGACGTCGGCCGGAACGCCGAAGCGCTGCGCCACCGCGAGGGCGCTCGACGCGCCGGGCACGCCGAGGGTCACGGTGAACGTCGGCGCCATGGACGCGAGGTCGAAGCCCACCGACGCGTTGACGAAGCGCGCGTCGCGCACGGCGAGGGTCTTCAGCAATTCGTAGTGCGTCGTGACGGCCACCGCGGCACCGCGCGCCGCGAGGGTCTCGAGCACCGCGGCCGCGAGGGCGGAGCCTTCTTCGGGATCGGTGCCGCCGGCGAGCTCGTCGAGGAGCACCAGCGACCCTGCGCGCGCGTCGCGCAGCACCTCGGCGAGGTTCGTCACGTGGGCGCTGAACGTCGAGAGGTTGCGCGCGAGCGACTGGTCGTCGCCGACGTCGCAGAACACCGGGTCGAACCAGCCCGCGCGGGAGCCTTCGCGCACGGGCACCGGCAGCCCCGCGCGCACCATCATCGCCGCGAGCCCGAGGGTCTTCAGCGCCACGGTCTTGCCGCCGGCGTTGGGTCCGCTCACCACGAGCACCGATCCCGCGCGCAGTGCGAGGTCGTTGGCCACCACGGCGTCGCTCGCGAGGGCGAGCAGCGGGTGCCGCGCGGCGTGGAGCTCGAGCACCGGCTCGGCCTCGGGCTCCACGGCGATGGCGCGGAGATCGTTCGCCAGCCGAACCATCGCCCCGAGCACGTCGGCGGAGACGCACGCGGCGTGGGCCTGCTCGAGCGCCGACATCTCGCTGCGACAGCGCTCGGCGAGCTCGGCGAGCACGCGGGCCTCCTCGCGCTCCATCTCCGCCGTCGCCACGCGGAGCTGGTTGCCGAGGACCATCACCGACCGCGGCTCGATGAACAGCGTCGCGCCGGAGCTCGACGACCCGTGCACGATGCCCGGCACGCGGATGTGCGAGTCGCTGCGCACCGGAAGCACGTAGCGCCCGTCGCGCAGCGTGTAGAAGCGGTCCTGGAGCACCGCGCTGTAGCGGGCGATGAGCTCGTCGAGGCGGCTCACGACGCGCCCGCGGGTGTCGTGCACCTTGCGTCGCGCGAGCCCGAGGTCGGCGCTCGCGTGGTCGGCGAGGGAGCCGTCGGGGTCGAGGGCGTGGTCGAGGGTGGCGAGCAGTCGGTCCAGCGAGGCCTCGCTCTCGAGCACCCGCGCCAGCGCCGGAAACTGTGCGCGCCGCCCGGCGGACCAGCGTCGAAGCGTGTGCGCCGTGCGCATCATCTCGCGCACCTGGTGAAGGTCGATGGCGAGCACGTCGGCGACGCGGTCGATGCGCGCGAGCACGTCGGTGACGTCGGGCAGCGGACCCATGGGGATCGCGTCGCCGACGTCGGCGGCGCGCAGGGCCTCGGCGAGGCGCAGGTGCCGTTCCCGTGCGTCGTCGAGGGTCTCGGCGGGGAGCAGGGCCCGCGCGAGGCGCTGCGCCTGCACGCTCTGGCAGCGGTCCGCGAGGGCGGCGACGAGCGCCGGCCACTCGAGGTCGTGAATCGATTTCGTCGAGGTCTGCATGGGGAGCCGCTCCGCTCGCGCGCGAGGGAGCGCAGCGCTAACAGACGGGGATTTTTCGGGCAAGCGGCGGGGTCAGACCTTGAGCCAGCGCCGACCCGCGACGGCGCCGAGGAGCGCGCACACGGACATCGGCGCGAAATGCGCGGTCATGGTGTGACCGAGGTCCATCACGGGGCAGGCGAGGTGCTGCAACGCGAAGCCCGAACAGCCCGCCGCGAGGCCCGCCAGCGCGCCGGCGCTCACCGGGCACACGACCGCGCTGCGACGCGCCGCGCCGAAGATCGTGAGGCCCACCACCGCCGACAGCGCGGTTCCGGTGAGGCCGCAGGACCATCCGCGGTGCCAGGCCGCCGCCCCTTCGAGGTGCGCCGACACCGGCGACGCCGTCGACGCCCAGAGGTTCACGGCCTCGATGCCCGCCAGCGCCGCCACCACGACGCGCCACCGAGCCGAAGGCGAAGCGCCGAGCCCCGACGCACCGGGGCGGAGCAGGGCCACCAGCGCCACCGCGAGCACCAGCAGCGCCAGAACGGCGCCCCCCGCGACCTTCGCGGCGGTGAGCCCCTCCATGGCCGGACGGGGCAGCAGCACCAGGCTCCCCGCCATCACCGCGAGCAGCGCCGTCGACGGCAGCACCGCCGCACGCCACGCCGAGAAGGCCCGCACCGGCTGCATGGACGCCACCTCGGCGCGCAGCGCGTCGGACATCGGAGGAACGTCGGCGTCGCCGTCGCCGTACGGAATACCGGCTTCGGTAAGAAGCCGACAGCTCTCGCAACAGCCCACGTGGGCCGCGAGGGCTCCGCCGAGGGGCGCGCGTTCGGACAGTGCATCGACGAGACGGTCGCAGTCGCTCATGGCCGTTTTCCCACCCCCAGCGCACGCCGGAGCGCCTCGTACCCGCGGTGCGCGCGGATCTTCAGGTTGCTCACGCTCACCCCTGCCACCCCGGCCGCCTCGGCCGCCGAGAGACCGTCCACCTTCAACAACACGATGGCCTCGCGCTGCGCCTCGGGCAGCTCGTCGAGGCCCCGCTCCAACGCCTGCAGCGACGCCGCGTCGAGGCGGTCGAAGCCCACCGGCGCCTCTTCAGCGTGCACCGGCTCCGGAAGCTGCCCGTCGGCGCTCAGCGACTCCGGGCGGCGCCGCCGATGACGCAGGTGGTCGAGCCACGTGCGGCGCGCGATGGCGAAGACCCACGGCTCCACCGGCGCCCCGAGCTGGTAGCTCTCGCGCGCCCGGTGCACCTTCAGGAACGTGACCTGCGCCAGGTCGTCGGCCACCCGCGGGTCGCCGCACAGCGCGCGCAGCAGCCCTCGCACGCGCGGCGAGAGCCGGCGGTACACGGTCTCGAAGCCGCGCACGTCGCCGGCGAGCCATCGCGCCATCGCCGCCTCGAGAGGCGCGTCGGGGAGGTCCTGGGCCATGCGGGGGCTCCAGGCTATCCCAGCGCCCCAGGGCTGTTCCAGCATCGCGACGTCCACGGGAGACAATGCGTCGCCGGGGGCCATCTGGTTACACCGCCCGCGCAGCGGGTATGTTCCCGCGCCCGGCGCCGCACCCATGACCCTCGCGATCACGCTCCGCTTCGACGCCGGCACGCTGCTCCTCGACGGGGCACCGCAGGATTTCGCCTCGCCCGCGGGCTCCGTGTGGGACCCGCGGGTGAAGCAGTGGCGCGCCCCGGCGTGGAAGTACCGCGAGGTGCTCACGGCCCTCACGCGCGCAGCCCGCGCCGGGGAGATCGAGGTCACCGACGCCGCCCGCGCTTACAACACCCTGACGCTCACGCACCGCGCGCAGCGCCCGCCCTTCGCGCACCAGACCGAGGCCGTGGCGGCGTGGAAGCGCGCCGGCAACCGCGGCGTCGTCGTGCTCCCGACGGGCTCGGGCAAGAGCTACGTCGCCGAGATGGCCATCGCGACGGCGCAGCGCAGCGCCCTCGTCGTGGCCCCGACGCTGGACCTCATGAACCAGTGGTACGACGTGCTCGTCACGGCCTTCGGCGAGAAGGTCGGCCTCCTCGGCGGCGGCTACCACGAGCCTGCGGACCTCACCGTGAGCACCTACGACTCGGCGTGGATGCACATGGACCGCCTCGGCGCGCGCTGGGGCCTGCTCATCTTCGACGAGTGCCACCACCTCCCCGGCGCGTCGTACCTCGGCGCCGCGGAGTCGAGCCTCGCGCCCTTTCGTCTCGGGCTCACCGCCACGCTCGAGCGCAGCGACGGCCGCGAGGCGCTGCTCGACGACCGCGTCGGCGCCGTCGTCTACGCCAAGGGCATCAAGGAGCTCGCCGGCGACCACCTCGCCGACTACTCCATCGAGACGCTGATGGTCGACCTCACGCCCGACGAGGCCGAGGCCTACGGCCTGCACCGCGAGACCTATCGCGACTTCGTCGCCGGCGAGGGCATCCGCATGGGCTCACCCGACGGCTGGCAGCGGTTCCTCATGGCGAGCGCGCGCAGCAGCGAGGGGCGCCGGGCGTTTCTCTCGTACCAGCTCCAGAAGCGCATCGCCCTCGCCAGCGAAGGAAAGATCGAGGTGCTCGAGGGCCTGCTGCGCCAGCACGCCAAGGACCGCACGCTCATCTTCACCAACGACAACGACACCGTCTACGCCATCGCGCGGCGCTTCCTCGTGCCCGCCATCACGCACCAGACCGACGTGAAGGAGCGCCGCGAGATCCTCGAGCGCTTCAACGACGGGCGGTACCCCGCGGTGGTCACGAGCCGCGTGCTCAACGAGGGCGTGAACATCCCCGAGGCCCGCGTGGCCATCGTGCTGAGCGGCACCGCGAGCGTGCGCGAGCACGTGCAGCGCCTCGGGCGCATCCTGCGGCGCCAGGAGGGCAAGCGCGCGATCCTCTACGAGGTCATCACCCGCGGCACCGCCGAGGAGCACCAGAGCGACCGGCGCCGGGAGCACGATGCTTACCGCTGACCTCATCCGCGCGCGGGTGTTCAAGGGCGAGCTGCGGCCGCGCTACGTCGACGCGACGGACGCGGGCGTGCAGTCGCTGGCGACGGCGATGGTCGAGACCTTTCGCGCGCACGTCGGCATGAAGCGCGGCGAGCTCGACGTGGCCCTCGCGGAGCTCACCGGCGAGGGCACCGACTACCTCTTGCACCGCGGCCTCGCGAAGCTGCTCTACGACAAGACCACCACCGAGGTGAAGGCGCCGCTCGACCCGCGGGAGCTGCGGCGCGCGGTGTTCGAAGCGTCGGCGAAGGTGCACCCCGCGGTGCAGGTCGCCGACGCGCTGCACACCGTCACCCGCGACATGGTGCTCGACGGCGTGGCCGCGGCGCTGGGCACCACCCGCGAGGCCGTCGAGGAGGGCCTCTACGCCGACCTCGCCGACGAGGAGCGCATCACCGAAGCCCCGGAGATCGCCGGCGAGGCGCTGCTCCATCGCTACAACGTCGCCCTCGCGCAGGCCGCGTTGCTGCGCGCCTCGAAGCTGGTGGTGCACCTCGGCGACGGCGACCCCGCGCGGTACCGGCAGCTCTTTCGCTGGGCGAAATTCTACCGTTTGATCCACACCGCCGAGCGCGCGTTGAACGGCTGGGTGCTCACCCTCGACGGACCGGCGAGCGTGCTTCAGCAGTCGAGCAAGTACGGGGTGCAGCTCGCGGAGTTTCTCCCGGCGTTGTTGCTGGCACCGTCGTGGAAGGCCGAGGCCGCGGTGCGCTGGGGTCCGCAGCGGCGCGAGCTCGTGTTCAAGGTCGCGAGCGCCGACGGGCTCGTGTCGCACCTTCCCGACAAGGGCGCGTACGTCACCCGCGAGGAGCAGTGGGTGCTCGACCGCTTCGCCGCCCTCGAGTCGCCGTGGAAGCTCCACCGCGAGGGCTCCTTCGTGGACCTCGGCGGACGCGGCGTGCTCATTCCCGACTTCGTCGCGAAGCACCCCGACGGCCGCGAGGTCTACGTCGAAGTCCTCGGCTTCTGGCGCAAGGACACGCTGCAACAACGGCTCGAATTGCTCCGCGCGCACGGCCCGCCGAACCTCGTCGTGGCGGTGCCCTGGAAGCTCCGCGACGGCGCCGAGGACGACGACGGCGGCACCGGCGACGTGCTGGTCTTCAAGGACGTCATCGTCGCCAAGAGCCTGCTCGAGCGCGTCGAGCGCGCGGCCCAGGTCATCGCAGCCCCGCGACCAGCGTCGCGAAGACGCAAGCGCTCACCGCCATGAGCGTCCAGCCCACCGCGCGGAGCCTGCGCGGGGGCACCGGACGCACCGCCGCGATCACCGTCGCGAGCGTCGGCGGGATCGTCGCCGCGGCCACGGCCACGGGCACCACTCCTCGCGCTGCGAGCAAGGCGCAGAGCGCCGCTCCTGCCGCTGCACCCCACGCCGCCCGCATCGCCGGACCGGTGCTCCCCCCGGCTTTGGCGCGGCCGATGAGCCCGCGGACGGCGGCGGTCTGCGCCACCGACGCGAAGGCCCACGCGCCCGCCATGGACACCGCGACGCGCGGCGCGACATGGGCCGCGAGGGCCACCGGCAACGACGCCGCGGCGAGCGTCGCCGCACCGATGAACTCCCCCGCGCCGGTGCGCTCGCGCCCCGCGAGCATCATCGCCACGGCGAGGCACCCGAGCGCCGACGGCACGAGCGCGCCGAGGCGGACGCCGGTGCTGCCGTCGGCGAGCGCCGACCACGCGAGGGCCGCCGCGAGCACGCCGAGGACCGTGAGCCGCCGCCACGACGCCGCCGACGCGTGGGTCCGTGCCTTCGCACCGCGCGCGCCGAGCAGCACCGACGCGGGCTCGTGCGCGAAGAGCACCGCGACGCATGCCACGGCCAGCAACGCCGCCGGAATCGAAGGACGCCCCAACAGCAGCGCCGTCGCGAGCGGAAACCCGAGCTGACCGAGGGCGCCGTGCTCCCGCGGTGCCACTGCGGGCTGCGTACGCGGAGCGTTCAGCGGAGCGACGAGGGCAGGGTCCGGCGCGGCGTTCACCCGCGCAGGCTGCCTTCGGTGCCCGGGCGCCGTCGAGCCCTTCGGCGCGATCCGGCGGCACCGCGTCGGCGCATGCGAAACGTCATGGGTCCGAGGCGGCGGCGCCCTGATCGCGCGCGCGACGGCGCGTTGACGCCGCGGCGCCCGCACGTCACAGAGCACCGCACCCATGAACGAACACGACATCGACCGACGCACCTTCGGCGCCGGGGTGGCCGTCGCCGCCGCCGCGCTGCTCCGCGCCCACGACGCCGGAGCCCAGACTCACCCTGCCACGCCGGCGCCCGCTCCCGGAACGCCCGCGCTCCCCGACCGCGCCGTGGCCCCGCTGCCTTTCGCTCCGGGCGCGCTGCAGGGCCTCTCCGAGCGGCTCCTGCGCTCGCACCACGACAACAAGTACGCGAGCGCCGTGCGCAAGCTCAACGAGGTGCGCCACGCGCTCGCCGCCGCCGACCCCGACCAGGCCGGACCTTACTGGAGCCAGTATGGTTCGCTCAAGGGCGCCGAGCTCGCCGCACGCAACAGCGCGGTGCTGCACGAGCTCTACTTCGCCAACCTCGCACCGCCATCCAGCGCCGACGCGGGCGTCTCCCTCGGACGTGCCACGGCGCGGCTCGTGGGCGACCGCTTCGGGTCCATGGAGCGCTTCGAGGCGCAGCTCCGCGGGGCGGCCAAGGCTGCGAGCGGGTGGGTGGTGCTGGCCGCCGACGCGTCGACGCATACCCTCGAGGTCGTGCAGACCGACGGCCACGCCTTCGGCGCCTGGGACGCCGTGCCGCTGCTGGTCCTCGACGTCTACGAGCACGCCTACGCCCTCGACTTCGGAGCCGACAAGAACGCCTATTTCACGGCGTTCTGGCGCAACGTGCACTGGTCCGAGGTCGATCGGCGCTGCACGCAGGCGGTGGCCCGGCTCTAGGCTTCCCGTTCGGGAGACCAGGGCCGGAACGTCACCGGAGCATCGCTGAAGGGTTGGGGGGTGCGGGCGCGCGCGGCGCCCGCGACGAGGAGGGAAGCGGTCAGCCGCAGGTCGCGGTGCCCGGGATGCACACGGGCTGGAAGCGCGTGCCCGGAGCGGTGCAGCACGCCGTCGTGCCGGTGCCGCAGACGGTGCACGGGCACGTGTTGCAGCCCGGCGCCGGGGAGTACGCGCGGCAGGTCCCCGCGATGCACTCCTGGCCGACGGCGCAGGCCGTGCCGCACGCGCCGCAGTTCGCGGCGTTGTTCGCGGTGTTCACGCACCCGGGGCTGCAGACGGTGCCGCCCCCGGCGGTGCAGGTCGCCGCGGTACCGCAGCGGCCGCCGTTGCACACTTGGCCGGTGGCGCAGCGCACGCCCGGGAACCCGCAGTTGTTCGGGTCCGACGCGAGGCTGAGGCACGTCGTTCCGTTCGAGAACGTGCCCGGGCGGCACGCGCAGGCGCCTTGGGTGCAGACCTGGTCGGCGCGGCAGCGGTTGCCCACGGCGCCGCAGTTGAGGGCGTCGGTGGCGAGCACGAGGCAGCTCGTCCCGCTCTGCGTGGTGCCCGCCGGGCACACGCAGGTGCCGCCGGTGCACGTCTGGCCGGTGCCGCACGCGTTGCCGCAGGTGCCGCAGTTGGCCGGGTCCGTGGCGAAGGTCACGCACGCCGTGCCGCACATCGCCGGGCAGGTGCACGCGCCGGCGCTGCACGAGAGCGGCGACGCGCAGCGGGTCCCGCACGTGCCGCAGTTGTTCTGGCTGGTCTGCAGGTTGGTGCAGACGCCGCCGCAGTTCGTCTGGCCCGTCGGGCACGCGCAGGCGCCGGCCACGCACGACGTTCCTCCGCGGCACTGCACGCCGCAGGCGCCGCAGTTGTTGTTGTCCGTGAGCGAGTTCACGCAGCGGCCGCCGCAGGTGAGGCTGCCCGTCGCGGTGCACTGGCACACGCCGGAGACGCAGGTCTGGCCGGCGTTGCAGTTGTTGCCGCAGCCGCCGCAGTTCGCGTTGTCCGTGGCCGCGTCGACGCAGAGCGTGCCGCAGCGGATGGACGTCGCGGCGCACACGCAGGCGCCCGCGGTGCAGGTGCCGCCGGAGCCGCACACGTTGCCGCAGGTGCCGCAGTTGGCGCCGTCGGTCGCCGTCGTCACGCACACGCCGTTGCAGGCCGTCTGGCCGCTCGGGCACGCGCAGACGCCGGCGGAGCACGTCGCGCCGGTGGCGCAGCGGGTGCCGCAGGTGCCGCAGTTGTTGTTGTCCGTGGCGGTGTTCACGCACGCGCCGCGGCACACCGCGCCGCCCGACGGGCAGGTGCAGCCGCCCGGGGTGCAGGTCGCGCCGACCGGGCACACGCGGCCGCAGCCGCCGCAGTTGTTGTTGTCCGTCGACGGCGCGACGCAGATGTCGGCCGGCGCCGGGCAGTGGATCGCGCCGGTGTTGCAGGCGCAGACGCCCGCGGTGCAGGTGCCGGCGGGACCGCACGAGTGGCCGCAGCTTCCGCAGTTGTTGGGGTCGGTGGCGAGGGCCGTGCACTGGCCGCCGCAGAGCACGGTGCCCGACGCCGCGGAGCACGCGCAGACGCCCGCGGTGCAGGTTCCGCCGGTGCCGCAGGCGTGGCCGCAGCCGCCGCAATTGGCGTTGCTGCTGGCGATGTCGACGCAGGTGCCGCTGCAGGCGACGAGCCCGCCGGTACAGGTCGGGGGAACGTCCGCCGGGGGAACATCGGCCGCGGGAACGTCGGTGGTGACCACCGGAACGTCCGTGGCGGGGACGTCCATCGTCGACGGAACGTCCATCGTCGAGGGGAC
>CAIMWA010000459.1 GCA_903845045.1 uncultured delta proteobacterium
GAGGCGCGGGTCGATGCCGGCGACGCGCTCCGACGGCGGCGGCGGCTCCTCGAGGAGGATCGCGCTGATCATCTCGAAGACCGACGTGCGCTCGTACGGGAGCGTTCCCGTGCGGCACTCGAAGAGCGTCACCCCGAAGGCGTACTGGTCGCTGCGCGCGTCGACCTTGTGGGCGCTGCGCGCGGCCTCCGGAGAGAGGTAGCAGGGCGTGCCGATGAGGATCGCCGAGCTCGTGAGCCGGGCGATCTTGGGGTCGTTGCTCCGCTGCACGTGCGAGATGCCGAAGTCGACGAGCTTCGGCTTGATGGTCCCGCGGCGCGTGCGCGCGAGGAAGATGTTCTCGGGCTTCACATCGCGGTGGATGACGCCGCTCTCGTGGGCCACGGCGAGCGCGTCGCAGACCGGGATCATCAGGTCGACGAGCTCGGTGTCGCCGAAGGGACCCTTGCGGGCGAGGCGCTGCGCGAGCGTCTCGCCGTCGAGGAGTTCCATCACGAGGTACGAGACGCCGTCGCGCATGCCGACGTCGCTGACGTCCACGATGTGCTCGTGGCGGATGCGCGCCGCGGCCTCGCCCTCGCGAAGGAACCGCTGCACCGCCTCGCGCTCCGCGGCCGCATCGGGGAGCAGCACCTTGATCGCGACGCGCTTGTGGAGCTGCAGATGCTCGGCCTCGAAGACCGCGCCCATGGCCCCGCGTCCGATCTCTCGCACGATCCGATACGTTCCGAAATTGTCGCCGGGCGTCAGCATCTTGCGGGTCGTGTCGGGAATCTCGCACGGCGCGGGCTGCGGGCGTCAATCCCACATGCGCGCACGCCGGTGCACGCCGTCAGTGCGCGCCCCACACGGCCTCGCGCATCGGCTCGGCCGGCGGGCGCACGCCGAACCACCGCTGCACCGCGGCGACGCCCTGCTGCACGAGCATCTCCGCGCCGAACCCACGCAGGACGCGGAGCCCGGCGGCGTCGGCGGCGCGCATCCACGCCGTCTCGGCCGGCGCGTAGACGAGGTCCACCGCGACCGCACCGGCGCGGCACGCATCGAGGCGCGCGCCCGCGAGCAGGCCCTCGACGCCGGGGCCGCCGTGCATGCCGCAGGGCGTCGCTTGCACGACGAGGGTCGCCTCGGCGAGCGCGTCGTGCGCGGCGTCCGTTCCGAGCACCACCATCGGCGCGGCGGCGTCATCGCGAGAGGCTGCTCGCGCGAGTAGCGTGACCTTCGACGCCCCACCCGCCCGCGCCGCCGCGACCACCGCGCGGGACGCTCCGCCGGCGCCGAGCACCGCCAGCACGGCTCCGCGAAGCGACGCACCCGACGCTGCCAGCGCGGTCGTGAAGCCCTCGACGTCGGTGTTCGAGCCCGCGAAGCCGCAGTCGTCGCGCACCAGGGTGTTCACGGCGCCGCAGGCGCGCGCCGCGCCGTCGGGGCGAACGAGGGCCATCGTCGCGACCTTCCAGGGCACGGTGACGTTGGCGCCGCGCACGCCCTCGCGGAGCAGCGCGGCGAGGGTGCCTTCGAGGGCCCGCGGCGGGGTGTCGCGGAGCTCGTACGCCGCGTCGATGCCCGCCGCGCGAAAGGCCGCGGTCATCATCGCCGGCGAGCGCGAGTGCCCCACCGGATGCCCGATGAGCACGATGCGGTCGGTCACGGCCGCGTCCGCACGACGGTCGCCTCGAGGGCGCCGCGGTGCAGCCGGATCTCGATGTTCGCCCCGGCCGGGACGAGGGTCGCATCGACGAGCGCGTGGCCCTCGTGCAGGACGACGCCATAGCCTCGCGCGAGGATTCGCAGCGGCGACAGCGCCTCGAGCTTCGCCACCTGCATCGCCGCGGACTCCTTGCGTGCCTGCACCGCCGCGCGTACCGCACGCTCTAGTGACTCGCGCGTCGCCGCGAAGGTGCGACGGGGGGCCTCGAGCGCGCCGCGCATCGCCGGGACGAGCCGGGCGTCGAGGCGGTCCAGCGTGGCGCGATCGGCCGCGAGGCGGGCGCGCGGGTGGCGGCTCGCGAGGGAGACCTCACGCTGGGCGAGGTCCCTGCGCCCCGCGGCGATGCGGCGGTGCAACACCGCTTCCGCGCGCTCCACCAGGGCATCGAGGGTCTGCCGTCGCGCCGCCACCGCCGGCCGTGGATCGCGGAGGCGAACGCGCTCCAGCTCCAGGGCGAGCCGTTGGACCTTCGCGTCCATGGCTCGCCGGAGCCGCGCGCGCAGCACCGCGACACGCTCGAGCTCCTGATCGAGCACCGGGGTGCAGAGCGTCGCCGCGGCCGTGGGCGTCGCAGCGCGGACGTCGGCGACGAGGTCCGCCAAGGTGTGGTCGACCTGGTGCCCGACAGCGCTCACCACGGGCACGCGGCAGGCCGCGATGGCGCGCGCGACGCCCTCGTCGTTGAACGCCGCGAGGTCCTCCGCCGCGCCGCCTCCGCGACCGACGATCACGACGTCGATGCCCGCGATCCGCGAAAGGCGCGCGATGGCCCGGGCGATCTGCCGCGGCGCCTCGGGCCCCTGCACCTGCGCCGGCGCCAGGACCACGCGCACCGGCCATCGACGGGAGATCTCCTTGAGGATGTCCTGCACCGCCGCGCCCGCGGCGCTCGTGACCACCCCGATGCCGCGCGGATACGCCGGCAGCGGCCGCTTGCGCGCCGGGTCGAAGAGCCCCTCGGCGAGGAGCTTCGCCTTGAGGGCCTCGAGGCGCGCCGCCGCGAGCCCCGAACCCGCCGCGCGCGCCGCGTCCGCGACGAACTGGAAGCGCCCCGATGGACCGTAGATCGACGGTCGTCCGAAGAGCTCGACGCGCTCGCCGACGGCGATGCGGGCGTTCGCGCGCGACGCGTTGCTCTTCCACATGACGCAGGCCAGCCGGGCGTCCTCGCGGTCGTCCTTGAGCTCGAAGTAGAGGTGCCCCGACGGGTAGAGCTTGGCCTGCGAGACCTCGCCCTCGATCCAGAGGGCGCGGCGGAAATGGTCGCGCAGGGCGTCGGCCGCGGCGCGGTTGAATTCCGCGACGGACATCGCCCGCTCGCTGGACGGCCCGCCTCGCTCGGGGAGGTTCATCGGCGCGCGACGGTAGCACGCGATCGACGCCGCTCCCGATGACCGATGGCAGGGCGGCTGTTGAGTTCCGCGCGGCGCCGTAGCAACCATGCCGGCCGTGGAGCGCACCATGGGTCGAACGGGCGTACGAACGGCGTGGACGGGGATCGCTGCGGCCGCGGTGGTGCTGTCGGGCAGCGGAGACGCTCGCGCCTGCGGCGGCTGCTTCGCCCCGATGGAGACCGAGCAGGTCGTGACGGACCACCGCATGGTCCTCGCGCTGCATGCGTACGAGACGATTCTCTGGGACCAGATCCGCTACAGCGGCCGGCCCCAGGACTTCTCGTGGGTGCTCCCGGTGCAGGGCGACGTGACGGTGGAGCTCGCGAGCGGCTCGTTCTTCGACACCCTCGCTGCCGCGACGGCGCCCTCGGTCACGGCGCCGGCTTCGACCTGCCCCACCAGCGGTGGTGGAGGCTTCCTCGGGTCGCCGGCCTCGTTCGCGTCGGACCGGGCCAACGGCGGCGTCGAGGTGCTCCACACCGCGATCGTGGGCCCTTACGAGACGGTCACGCTGCGAAGCTCCGACGCGAACGCGTTGACCACGTGGCTCCGCGGCAACGGCTACGCGATCCCCGGACCCACGGTGCCGGTGATCCAGTTCTACACCGACCAGCACATGGACTTCGTCGCGCTGCGGTTGCGGCCGGGCGAAGGCGTGCAGGCCATGCAGCCCATCCGCGTCCGCTACTCCTCGCCGACGACGACGCTTCCGCTCCGCATGGTGAGCGCCGGCGTGGCCGACAAGGTCGGCGTGTCGCTCTACATCTTCGCCGAGGGACGCACCGAGGCCGCGAACTTCCCGAACGCCACCGTCGACCGTGCGTCCGTCGTGTGGGATTTCGCGACGAACACGAGCAATTACGCCTCGCGCTTCGCCGCCGCCATCGCGCCCTCGTCCGGACGCGCGTGGGTCACCGAGTCGGCCCAGCAGTCGGGTGCGTACGAGTACAATTTCTACAGCACCGACACGCGGGACGACTGGCGCCTCGCGCTGGGCTCGCTGCAGCGCCCGTGGGTGACGTTCCTGCGGAGCGACCTGCCGCTCGCGGCGCTCGACCGCGACCTGCAGATCCAGGCGGCGGTGGCCACCGACGCGCTGTACCCGAACTTCGTCGCGACGCAGGCGGTGCATCGCCCCCCGTGCAGCACCAGCGACGGATTCTACTCGGGCACCGACAGCGGCCGCACCGGCGGCCTGAGCTGCGTCGCCGTGCCTCGAAGCGCCGGGGGAGATCGCTGGGCCCTCGTGCTCGCCGCGGCCGCCATCGCCGCGGTGCGTCGCCGTCGCGGACGCTAGCGCCGCTTGCGTCTCCGCCTGGGGGCGCGGTAGCAACGAAACCGCTTCATGGCCGCCGACCTCCTCGACCGACGCTTTCTCGCCGTGATCGGCAAGGGCGGCACCGGAAAGACCACCGTCGCGGCGGCGCTTGCGGTGCTCGCGGCGTCGCGGGGCAAGCGCGTGCTCGTGGCGATGTCCCAGGCACGAGAGCGCATGAGCTCCATGCTCGAGACGCAATTCGTCACGAGCGAGGTGCAGCCCATCCTCGCCAACATCGACGCCGTGAACCTCGACCCCGAGGCGTGCCTCGACGAGTACGGCATGATGATCTTGAAGGCGCGGGCCCTCTACAAGGCCGTCATGGACAACCGCGCCGTGAAGGGCTTCCTGCGCGCCGTTCCCGGCATGGACGCCTGGGCCATGCTCGGCAAGACGCTCTATCACGTGAAGCAGCAGGAGCGCGGCCGCTACGTCTACGACCTCGTGATCCTCGACGCACCGGCGACGGGCCACGGGCTGCAGATGCTCCGCGTGCCCGAGGTCATCGCGTCCGTCGCGCCTGTGGGGCTGCTGCGCCGTGAGGCCGAGGAGGGCCTGGCCATCCTTCGTGACCCCGTGCGCTCGGGGATGGTGGTGGTCACCCTCGCCGAGGAGATGCCCACGGCGGAGACCGAAGAGCTCGTTCCGAAGCTCACCGGAGAGCTCAAGCTGCCGCTGGCGAAGCTGGTCATCAACCAGGTGCTTCCGCCGTTGTTCCGCACCGGAGTGGGGCCCGCGCAGGCGGCGGCCGACGTGCTGGCGGCGGCGCCCGCGCTCACCGACGTGGCCCGGGTGGGGCTCTCCAGGGCGCGTCGCGAGGCGCTCCAGAAGACCATGATCGAGCGTCTGGCGAAGCTGCCGGGCAGCAAGGTGCTCCTCCCAGCGCTCGCCGTGGAGCAGATGCGCCGCGCCGACGTCGAGGCCCTCGCGCGCGGCCTCGGCAGCGTCTGAGCACGGAGCGATTGACGCACCCGCGCTGTCCGGGTTTGCATGCGCGGCGATGACTGACGGACGTGTTCCGGGGATGCGGCGTCGCGCCGTCGCGGCGGGCCTCGCGATGATGCTCTCGGGGGTGGCGGCGGCGCACGACCTGCGCGGCTCGCTGGGCGGTGCGGACACGCTCACGCCTTCGCCTCGGCCGGTGCCGCCGCGCTGGCGCGGATCGTTCTGGGAGGTGCCCAACGGCGGCCTCGCGATCCAGGTGCCGCGGGCGAACCTCGAGCGCGACGTGGCCGTGGTGCTGACCGGCGCGTCGGTGCCCGAGATGCGGCAGCCGGTGACGGCGCGCGTGGAGGGCGGCCGCTGCGTCCCGGGCACCCTCGTGGTCGCGCCGGGGACGACGCTGACCGTCGACAACGAGGACCTTCTCGCGCACGAATTCTACGTCGTGCGTGCGGGCCAGACGGAGCCGGTGGTGGCGAGCGAGCTCACGGCGTCGCGCACCCGCCGGCAGCTCAGCCTGCCCGCGGCGGGCGCCTATGAGCTCCGCGACCAGCGGCAGCCGCAGTTCCGTTGCTGGATCGTCGCGGGGCCCGGTCAGGGGCGCGTGCTGCCGGTGGACCGCACCGGTGCGTTCAGCGTGTCGGGCCTGGAAGACGGGACGTACACGGTGAAGGCCTACTTCGAGGGCGCCGAGCGGGCGTCCGGCGAGGTGACCGTGGCGGGGCGCGAGGCGACGGTGACGCTGTCCCTGGGCGGCGAGGCCGCGCCGGCACACGAAGACACGCATCGGCATCGGGACCACTGACGGACGGGAGCCAGGACGATGTTGTTCTCACGATTCTGGGTCGTCCTCCTCGCGGTGATCGCCGGCGCCTCGGTGGCGGCGATGACGCTCGCGCGCAAGACCTACGACCACGACCGGGCCCTCGACACGGCGGCGCTCGTCGAGAGCGACCGGCGCATCGTCGAGGAGTTCCTTCGACGCGACGCGCGCACGCGCATCGACGACCTCGCCCCGCTGGCCGGCGACGGCGCGCTGGTCACCGCGATGGTGACGGCGACGCGGCGCACCGGCGACTCGCCCGCGCTGATCGGCAACACCATCACCACGCGGCTCCGCGACCTCAACGCCGGCCTCGGTCCGCTGCGCGGCGACGTGCTCTTCGCCGTCGACCCGCGGGGCATCGTCGTCGGACGCGTGGGGCTCAACGAGAACACCGTCGGTGATTACGTGGGCGGTATTCCGCTCGTGGAGCGCGCGCTCGCCGGCTACGTGCGCGACGACGTCTGGGAGCTCGGGGGTACGGCGTACCGCATGGCGGCGCGGCCGATCCTCTCCGAGGGCCGGTACTACGTCGGCGCGGTGGTGCACGGCATCGCGATCCAGCAGCGCTTCGTCGAGACCGTGGCGCAGCTCGTGCCGGGTGCATCGGTCGTGTTCTTCAGCGCCGCGCAGACCTACGCGGGCTTCACGCCGGTGCCCGAGCGCGGCGGCGTCGCGGCCCCGCCCGTGGGGGCGTTGTCCGAGCCCGTGCGCACGCTCGCGGGGCGCTCCGAGTGGGCGTCCGGGGCGGTCTCCCTCGAGCTGCCGGAGCACGGCGGGCGCGTGTCCTACGGCGCGATCCCGGGCGCAGCGGGCATGGGCATCGCGGTGGGGCGCGGGCTCCCTTCGATGCCGACGGATTTCCTGCTGCACGCGTCGAAGGAGGACCTCGCGCGGGTTCCCCTGGCGGGCATCGGCGCCGGCGTGGCCGGGCTCATCGTCGTCGCGATGCTGTTCTTCGCCCTCGAATTCGGCGCCAAGAAGAAGCGCCTCGCGGAGGCCTTCGCGGGGCTGCAGCGCGGTCCGGCGAACCGCCTCGACCCGGTGGCGCTCACGGGCTTCGCCAACGACCTCGCGCTCGCGGCGAACGATGCCCTCGACGCGGTGGTGCGGCGCGAGGTGGAGCGCTCGGGCGGAAAGGTGCGTAGCGTGAACGACCTCGAGTCGCTGCTCACCGCTCCCGGTGATGCTCCGCAGAACGTACGGCTGCCGCTCAACGAGGCCGACGAGCAGCGGCAGTGGCGGGAGCTCTACGAGCAGTTCGTGGCCAAGCGGCGCGAGTGCGGCGAGGCCGCCGACGGCGTCAGCTGGGACCGCTTCGCCGGCACGCTGCGCAAGAGCCGTGAAGAGGTCGTGTCGCGGGCCCGCAGCAAGGGCGCGCGCTTCACCGTCGTCGTGAAGGACGGTCGCGCCGCCGTGAAGGCCGCCCCGCTCGGCTGATGGAACCGCTGCCTGCGCTGGAGGGCCTCGGCGTCGACGCGCTCGCGGCCCTCGTCGCGAAGCACGACCGGCTCTACTGGGAGCGGCACGCCCCGGAGATCAGCGACTACGACTACGACCGGCTGGTCACCGCGCTGCGCGCCGCCGCGCCCGATCACCCGCTGCTTACGTCGATGGGCGCCGAGGCGCCCGCGAAGGGCGTGCGCCACGTCGAGCCCATGCTCTCCCTCGACAAGTGCTACTCCGACGACGAGCTCGCGCGGTGGGCGGCGGGCTTCGAGGGCGACGCGGTGATGATGCCGAAGTTCGACGGCATCGCGTGCGCGCTGCGCTACGACGCCGACGGAGCGCTGGTGCTCGCGGCCACCCGCGGCGACGGCGTCGCCGGCGACGACATCACGGCGAACGTGCGTGAGATCGCCGACGTCCCGCACCGGCTGGTGAGCGCGAAGGCCGTCGAGGTGCGCGGCGAGGTGTTCATGCGCCTCTCGGTGTTCGCCCGGTACAAGGCCGAGGGCATGGCGAACCCGCGCAACCTCGCGGCGGGCGCCGTCAAGCAGAAGGACCCGAAGAAGAGCGGCGCGTACGGCCTCTCCTTCGCGGCCTACGACCTCGTCGGGGCCGACGCCGACACGCACGCCGCCGAGCTCGAGTGGCTCGCGCAGCAGGGGTTCCCGCGCATCGACTACGAGGTGGTGCCCCGCGACGGGCTGCGCGCGGCGTACGAGCGCATGGCCCAGCGCCGCGCCTCGCTCGACTACGAGATCGACGGCGTCGTCTTCAAGACCGACCGCCTCGACGAGCAGCGGCGCCTCGGGGCGACGGCGCATCACCCGCGCTTCGCCATCGCGTACAAATTCCAGGGCGATTCGGGGACCTCGACGCTGAGGTCCGTCGAGTGGGGCGTCGCACGCTCCGGCGCCATCACGCCCGTCGCCGTCGTCGACCCGGTGCAGCTCTCGGGCGTCACGGTGACCCGGGCGTCGCTGCACAACGCGGGGTTCATCGAGAAGCTTGGGCTGAGCCTCGGCGCCGAGGTCGTGATGATGCGGCGCGGCGGCGTGATCCCGAACGTCGAGTTCGTCGCCAAGGCGGGCACCGAGCCGGTGAGCATCCCCCGGACGTGCCCGTCGTGCGGAGCGCCGACGGAGCAGCGCGAAGATTTCCTGTTCTGCTCGGCGCCGCGGGCGTGCCGCGGGGTGCAGCTCGGCGTCCTCGCGCACTGGGCGTCGGCGACGGACATGCTCGGCTTCGGCGAAGCCATCCTCCAGCAGGCCTGGGACGCCGGCCTGCTGCGCACCCCGCGGGACTTCTACACGCTGCGCGCGGCCGACCTCGCGACGCTCGAGCGCTGCGGCGACAAGGCCGCCCGCAAGCTGGTGCAGGAGGTCGACCGCAAGCGCACCGTCGACCTCGCGACGTTCCTCCGAGCCCTCGGCGTCGCCGAGCTCGGACGCAGCGTCGCGAAGCTGTTGGCCGAGCGCTTTCGCACCCTCGACGCGGTGCTCGCCCTCACCGAGACCGACCTCGCCGAGGTGCACGGCATCGGCCCGGCCATCGCGCGCAGCGTCGTGAAGGGCCTCGCGGAGAGCGCGCAGCTCATCGCCGACCTCCGCGTGCACGTCGCGGTTCCCGACGAGGCGCCGTCGACGACGGAGGGCGTCGAGGGCGCGGCGCAGGGGGCCTTCGCGGGGCTCTCCTTCGTGTTCACGGGCAAGATGGCCACGCTCGAGCGCAAGCCCGCGGAGAAGCTCGTCGCGAGCATGGGCGGCACCGCCGGCGAGGCCGTCAACAAGACCCTCTCGTACCTCGTCGTCGGCGACCTGAAGAAGCCGGGCGAGCAGTCGACGAAGGAGAAGGCCGCGGCGAAGCTCGCTGCGGCCGGGGCGCCGGTGAAGGTCATCTCCGAGTCGGAGTTCCTGGCGATGGTGGAGCGGGCGCGCGCGGCGGCGGCTGCCCCCCCGACCGACGGCGCGCAGCTGGCGCTCTTCTAGCGCGCGGGCTGGCCTTCGCGGTCGGTCCACCAGACGGCCACCGCCGCCGAGGCCGCCGAGGCGACGAGCAGCGCGACGATGACCAGCGCGACGAGTTTCCAGCGCCTCGCGCGGGCCGGGCGCGGCGTGGACGCGGCCAGCATGAAAGGCACGGTCTTGTAGTCGACGGGCTCGTCGCGGCGCAGCGTCGCGGCGTCGTCGGGGGCGTCGTCCGCCGGCGTCGGCGCGCGCGGCGGCGCCACGAGGTCGATGGGGAGCGTCGGCATCGCCGGCTCGGGTCCCTCGGGCACGGCACGCAGCGCAGACTGCGCCGCGACCGGCGTCGGTGCGATGGCCGGGCCTGGCGACGCGACGAGCGCGGGGCGGCGCTCCGTGGGGGCGAGCTCGTCCTCGTCGAGGCGGGGCGGGAGGGCGGCGTGCGCGGCCGTGAGGGCGGCGGCGAGGTCGCGCATCGACGCCGGGCGGTGCCGTGCGTCCTTCTCGAGGCAGGACATCACCGCGCCGGCGAGGGCCTTCGAGATGCCGGGGAGGCGGCGGTGAAGCGGCGTCGGGATCTCGTTGGTGACCGCGATGGCGACGGCGCCGACGCTCGAGCCCTGGAACGGGAGAACGCCCGACAGCAGCTCGTAGAGCATCACCCCGGCGGACCACACGTCGGACGCCGGCGTGAGGTTGCGCGGGTCGCGAAACTGCTCCGGCGACATGTACGCGGGCGACCCGAGGGTCACGTCGGAGCCGGTGATGCGGGGCTGGTCGTCGAGGTGCGTGAGGATCAGCGCGAGGCCGAAATCGAGGAGCCGCGGCGACCACCCGGCGCCGTCGCGAACCAGGAAGACGTTCTCGGGCTTCAGGTCGCGATGAACGACGCCCGCGTCATGGAGCGTCGCGAGGGCGTCGAGCACCGGCACGACCAGCGGAACGAGCTCGTGGGCGGGGACGGCGCCGCGACGGTCCTGCGCGTAGCGGGCGAGGTCGATGCCGTCGAGGAATTCCTGCACGAGGTACGGCACGCCGCGGGCGTCGATGCCGAGGTCCTCGACGCGCACGATGTTCGGGTGCGAGACGGCCGTCGCGGCCTGGCCCTCGCGGAGCACGCGGCGCGCGTACAGGGCGCTCGAGGCGAGCTCGGCGCGCAGCACCTTGATCGCGACCACGCGGCCCAGCGTCACGTGCTGGGCGCGGTAGACCTCTCCCATGCCGCCTTCGCCGAGACGTTCGACGAGGCGCCAGCGGTCGTCGAGGACCTCCCCCACGCGGTCCAGGGAGGCACGGGATTCGCGCGAGGTGGGGATCGTCATGAGCAGCGCAACCGCCGGAGTGAACGGTAGGTGTCCGCCGCCGGTCAAGCGCAGGGATGGATGTGCGGCGGCGTTTGGTTGTACCAATGAACGCTCGGCATGAGCGCACCGCGGCTCCAGGCAGGGACGATCTTCGCGACGCACTACGCGCTCGTGTCGCTCGCGGTGGTGTCCGGCGCCCCCGAGGCCTGGGCGGTCACCCTCGAGGGCAGCGGCCAGGAACTCGCGTTGCTGTACTACCCGGGCGACGTGCTCGGTCCGGTGGCGACGCAGCACCTCGTCGTGCACGGCAACGAGCTCGTCGACCTTCGCCACGCGCGCCTCGGCGCCGTGCTCGCGTTGGGCGTCGACGAGAGCGGCGGGGCCTACGCGGTGATTCCGTGGTGCGGCGAGGACACGGCGCAGCGCCGGCTGGAGCGCCAGGGCGCGTTCAACCTCCACGTGGCTGCGGGCATCGTCGAGGACGTGCTCGCCGGGCTCGCTGCGCTGCACTCGCGCTCGCTCGTCCACCGGGCCGTGTCCGCGGTGGACACGGCGCTCTACGTCGGTGCAGACGGGCTTCTGCGCGCCCGGCTCCTGCCCGGCGGGCTGCTCGCCGAGCTGGGACGCGAAGGGGCTCTGCGCGCGGGCGCTGCGTCGGTTCCGCCGCCGTCCGGCGGAGAGTACGCGGCGCCGGAGCAGTGGGCGGGGCTCGACGCCACCGCGGCGTCGGACGTCTGGGCGAGCGCCGTGCTCCTTCATCGACTCGCGTCCGGCGCGTGGCCGTTCCCCGGGGCGACCCTCGAGGCGCGGCGCGCGGCGGCGGCGCAGGGAGCCCTGGACCTCGCCCCGGAGCTCCCGCGCGCGGTGGCCGAGGTGCTCCGTCTCGCGCTCACGCCGCGTCCGCAGGGCCGCTGGCCCGACGCGGACTCCATGCGGGCGGCGCTCTCCGCGGCCTTCGAAGACGGAGCCCACTTTCGCCCCGTCGATTCCTCGGCGAGGGCCCTGCGCCCGACGTCGCGGCCCGCGGGAGCCGGCGGCGACGATGACGGCTTCGACCTCGATGACCTCGTGTCGTCGATCAAGTCGCGCACGAAGACCCCGCCGCCGATGTCCGTCGGCCCCGCCGCGAAGACCCAGGTTCACGGCTCGGGACCGCCACCGGCGTTGTCGTCGAGCGCTGCGCCGCGGCCTCCGGATGGCGACGGCGCTGCGGCGGAGGCGTTCAACCTCGACAGCATGCCCGCTCCGGCGCTGCCGCAGCGCGCCCCCGTCGCGAAGGTTCCCGCGGGCAACCTCGCGGCGCTTGGACGAGCGGTGGACGCCACGTCGGCGTACCGCGAGTCGGCCACGCACACCGCGCTCGAGGCCAAGGCCATCGACCGCACGAAGGCCGTGGTGCTCGCGCGCCGCCGGGGCCTCAGCGCGGCCGGGGGCCTCACGCTGGTCCTCGCCGCCACTGGCGCCGCGGGGTGGGCGGGCTGGCACTGGTGGACGGGCCGCGCCGTGGCCGTGCACGTCGAGCGCGTGCGCCCGCTCGAGGCCGAGCCGTCGCATCCGACTGCGACCACGACGGAGTCCGCGACGCCGGGCGCCCCTCCGGCGGCACCCGCGTGGACCCCGCAGGTCGAGGCGCAGTCCGCCGTCGACTACGGCGAGCAGCTCCATGTGGACCTTCCAGCGGGCCTCGATGGGGTGGCGCAGCAGGCCTTCGTCGGTCACGTCACGACGGCGCCGGCCGGGTCGCGCGCGCACCTCGCGGGCTTCGCGAGCTGCACCGAAGGTCGCGTGTTCGTGCACCCCGGCGGCGTGTCCGGGCGCCTCGTCCAGGCCGACGTTCCCGCGCGGTGCGAGAGCCGCGACGTGATGCTCGCCCCGGACCTCGACGGCGACGGCGCGGCGGACGCGGTCGCCGTGGACACGCGCCGCAGCGGCTTGATCGTCGTCGGATCCCGGCGCGGGTCGCAGCTTCGTCGCATCGGGCTGCCCGGCGCTTGGGCGCTCACCGGTCCCATCGCGCTGCAGGTTCGTGGGCGGCCCGAGCCCGGAGCGGTGGTCTTCGTGTCGTCCGAGGCCGGGGCGCCGAGCCTCGTCGGCGTGGGTCTTCACAGCGGCAGGGTGGTCTGGCGCCTCCCGTCGACGCTTCGCCCGGCGGAGCCCGCGGACTTCGGCCTCACGATCTGCGGCGACGTGGACGGCGACGCCGTCGACGACGTCGCCATGGGCATGCTCCGAGACGGTCGCCGCTGCGTCATGGTGCTCTCCGGCGCGACCGGTGCGCCGAGGTGGGAGGCGCCGTACTGCCGCCCCGGCACCGCGACGCAGACCGTGGCGGCGGGGCCGGACCTCGACGACGACGGCGCCGCCGACGTGATGGTGTCCTCCGGGGCCGACACGCACGTGCGCATCGTCTCCGGGCGCACCGGGCGGGAGCTCTCCCGGGTGGAGCCGCAGGGGCCCGAGCCGACGGTGGGCTTCGGCTTCGGCGCGCTCTTCGCGCCGGACCTCGCGCACGATGGATTTCCGGACGTCGTCGTGACGCGGGCGACGGTGCCCGACGCGACCATGGAGGTCTACTCGGCCAACGACGGGCATCGCAGCGGGCGCTTTCCGCTGCACGGGGCCGGCGGAGCCGTGGTCGAGTCCGTGCGCGTTCGGCTGCAGTTCGCCCGCGATTTCGTGTTCCCCGGCAGCCTCTCGGTGCTCGTCGCGTCGCCGGTGGGGATCTTCGTCGTCGGCGCTGCGCCGCGGCCCGAGGGCGTGTGAGCGCGACCGGGTGACTTGCGTCGCCGGGCTGTGCTATGCACGACCGGACAGCGTGGCGAGCTCGCACGGACGGCCGGCGTTGCCCGACGGAGGGCATCGGTCGCACGCGAGGGCCTACGGTCCACGCCGTCGAGGGCGTCATTGCCGCCGTGAGGCAGGGGAACCGCGCAGCAGTGTGCCGGGCCACCCGAGGCAGCGACGCGGAACCCAGCACGGGAGCGATGTCGGTGACGAATCTCGGTCCAATTGATCCGCGGGTGGATGGCGTCGACGAGGCCTCCGACGACGAGGACGAGTCGCTCGAAGGGCGCTCCGACGAGCGTTCGGACGACGGCGATGGCGACGGCGACGACGCGCTCCCGGAGATCCCGCGAGGCGACGAGACCGCGGATCTGACGCCGCTCCCGCAGACGCCGGCGACGCTCGCCATCGCGCGCATGAGCGAGCGGATGCTCTCGCGCACCGTCGGCATGAACGCCTACCAGAAGGGCCGTGGGTACGCGCGCCGCGGCCACGTGCTCGAGGCCGGCATCGACGGCTGGAGCGCCGCGGGGCGCGTGCACGGACGGGCGGCGGAGCCCTACGTCGTGCGCGTCGACGTGTCCGAGCTCGGCACCTTCACGTCGACCTGCTCGTGCCCCGCGTGGCGCGGACCGGAGCGTCACTGCAAGCACGTGGCGGCGCTGCTCGTCTCGCTGCGCGACCGCATGAAGCCGATGCGCGAGGCTGCGATGCAGCAGGCCGCGCAGGCCGCGCAGGCCCAGCACGCCCGCGAGGAGCTCGACCGGCGCAAGCCCAAGGCGCGTCGAGGGCACCGCGGCGACGATCACCCCCGCGAGGTGATGGTGCTCGACCGCGGGGGAGCCCGCAGCGTGCTTCCCCCGGCGATGTCGACGATGCCGACGCAGCCCGGCACCGTCGTCTCCGGCGAGAACCGCATGAACTGGCAGGTGTGGCTGCCCCCGACGGACCCGCGGCGTGCGCCGGAGTTCGAGTACCGGCTGCAGCTTCGACCCATGGCCATCGCGGTGACGGCGTTCAACGCCGAGGCGCGGGCGGCGATGACCCCCGACGCCGCCCTCGAGGCGCTCGGTCCGTCGGTGAGCCCGCACCGCTCGATCCTCCGCGTGCTGTCGCGCAACGCCCGCGGCGGGCGCCAGGCCGCGGTGGAGCTTCGAGGCGAGGACGCCGCCGAGCTGCTCTCGCTGCTGCGCGGTCGCCGCGTGCTCATCGAGCCGACGCTGATGGAGCTGCGCTTCGTCGACGACCCGCTCATTCCGAAGATGGAGCTCGAGCTCGCCGGGGCCGCGGGGGTGCGCGCGAAGGTGATCTTCGAGCGCAAGAGCGACGGACGTCGCTACGGCGGCGCGCAGGGTCTCTGGTTCGAGGGCACGCCGACGTGGCACGTCGACACCGTGCAGGGCATCGCGCGCACGGTGGCCGACAGCGTCACGCCCGCGTGGCTCGAGCGCCTCTCGCGCGCGCCGATGATCGTGCACCCGATGGAGGACCTCGGACGGCTCCTCGGCGAGATCGTGCCGAAGGTGGCGTTCGCGCTGGGCACGGAACTTCCCGACCTCTCGACGGTGGCGACGCTCGTCGACGTGACTCCGATGTTCACGCTGCGCGCCGAGGGCGACCTCAGCCGGGTGCGCGCGACGCTTCGCGCCAGCTACGGCGACGTCGAGCTCGACGTGCCGCCGGCGGACCTGCCGCCTCCGCTCGCGATCGTTCCGCTGGCGAAGGACGCCGACGAGGACGCCCGCCCGCGGGTGATCCGCCGCGACATCGGCGCCGAGCGCATGGCCGCGGACCGTCTCTTCGAGATCGGCCTCGGGCTGCCCGAGGAGCACTCGGCGTGGTTCGAGGCGAGCGGCGACAAGGCCGTGGCGTTCTGGACCGAGGGCGTCGGCTCGCTGCCCGACGACTGGGACCGCTTCATCCCCGACGACCTCATGCACGTACAGGTGCGCGACACGCCGGTGACGCCGCGGGCGCGCGTGGGCAGCGGCGTCGACTGGCTCTCGCTCGACATCGAGTTCGTGAGCGAGGGCAGCAAGGTCAACGAGGAAGACCTTCGCCGCGCGCTCGTCGAGGGCCGTCGCCTCGTGCGCCTCGAGGACGGCACCTTCGCGCCCGTGTCGCGGGAGCAGGTCGACGAGGTGCTGCTGCGCATGGCCGAGATCTTCGCGCAGGGCCGGCAGCACATCCCGCTCTCGCAAGCTGGCCGCGTGCAGGACCTGCTGCGGCTCCTTCCCGGCGCGCGCGTCGAGCCCGCCGCCAAGGACCTCCTCGCGCGCCTCGCGGACCACGGGCGCATCGAGGCGGTGCCGCAGCCGTCGACGCTGCACGCGACGCTGCGTCCGTATCAGTCCGAGGGCTTCTCGTGGCTCGTGTTCCTGCACGGAGCGAAGACCGGCGGCGTGCTCGCCGACGACATGGGCCTCGGCAAGACGCTGCAGACCATCGGCCTCCTCGCGTGGCTCAAGGAGGAGCACGGCCGCCGCGTCGCGGCCGCGACCGTCGCCGTCGAGGCCGAGCCCGCGCCCGCCGCGAAGGCGGTGAAGAAGAAGGCGACGAAGAAGGAGCCCGAGCCCGTGGAGGCTCCGGCGAAGAAGAAGAAGGTCGCCGCGAAGAAGGGCGCCGAGGCCGCGCCGGTGCCGGAGCCCGTGGCGCCGACGACCCCCGTGGAGCCGCCGGGTCGCAAGCCTCTTTCGCTCGTCGTCGCGCCGACGTCCGTCGTGCACAACTGGCTGCGCGAGATCCAGCGCTTCGCCCCGGGCCTGCGCGCCGTCGCTTGGACCGGTCCGGACCGCGAGAAGCGGCTCCACGAGCTCGACTCGGCGGACATCGTCATCACCAGCTACGCCTTGCTCCGCCGCGACGAGGAGTTCCTCCAGCGCTACGAGTTCGCCTACGCGATCCTCGACGAGGCGCAGAACATCAAGAACCCGGCGTCGGCGACGGCGCGCGCGGCCAAGCGCCTACGGTCGCTGCGACGGCTCGCGCTCACCGGCACGCCCATCGAGAACCGCCTGTCCGAGATCTGGTCGATCTTCGACTTCCTCTCGCCCGGGATGCTCGGCGATCTCGCAACCTTTGAGGAGCGCTACGCGCGCCCCATCGACCGCGGCGACGCCGAGGCCATCCGCCGGCTCCGCGGCGTGCTCCGTCCGTTGGTGCTGCGCCGCACGAAGGTCGAGGTCGCGAAGGACCTGCCGGAGCGCATCGTCGTCGAGCGCGAGGTGGACCTCCCGTCGGCGCAGCGCGCGCTCTACCAGCAGGTGCTGGGGCAGGTGCGCGCGAACGTTCTCGGCGAGATCGACCGCGTCGGACTCTCGAAGAGCCAGATCATGATCCTCGCGGGGCTCACGCGGCTCCGTCAGGCGGCGTGCGATCCGCGGCTGCTCAAGGTGCCCGGTGACTTCGGCGACGACGACGCGGGCAAGCTCGACGCGCTCCGCGAGATCATCGAGGAGGCCGTCACGTCGGGGCACCGCACGCTGGTGTTCTCGCAGTTCGTCGAGATGCTCTCGCTCATTCGCAAGGCTCTCGAGCGCGACGGCGTGGCCTACGAGTACCTCGACGGCTCCACGAAGGACCGTCAGGCGCGCGTCGATCACTTCAACAACGACGACCGGGTCCCGGTGTTCCTCATCTCGTTGAAGGCCGGCGGATCGGGCTTGAACCTCACCGGGGCCGACACGGTCATCCACTTCGACCCGTGGTGGAACCCCGCCGTCGAGGACCAGGCCACGGACCGCGCGCACCGCATCGGCCAGACCCGCGTCGTGACGGCCTACCGTCTCATCGCGCGGGGAACCATCGAGGAGAAGATCATGCAGCTCGGCGCGAAGAAGCGTGAGCTCGTCTCCCACGTCCTCGGCGCGGACGAGAACGTGAGCCTCAAGGGCCTCACGCGCGCCGACGTCGAGATGCTGTTCGCCGAAGACAGCGGCGAATGACCTCCCCGGGGCCCGACGCGACGGCGCTGCCGCCGTGCGGGCTCTACCGCACCACGGTGGCCCTCGGCGCCGTGCCCGCGGGCCGCCTCGTCTCCTTCCACAACCACGGCGAGCGCGGACCCGCGGTGTTCCTCCCGACCGGGTGGATCGCACACCGCGCTCGCTTCGACGCCGCGGGCGTGGCCCCGTCGGGAACGTCGTGGGTGCGGACCCTCGACACCCTCGCGCCGGAGGGCATCTATCGCGTGCGCGAGCCCTTCGCGTGCTGCGCCGAGCGATGTCGCGTCTTCGGGGCCGACCTCCTCGTGCAGCTCGCGTACACCGACGACGCCCGGCCGGTGCTGCTGCCGCTCGCCGCCCGCGACGGCGCGCTGGTGCTCCCCGAGCGCGGAACGCTCGTCGACCGCGCGTCCGTCGCGAAGCTCGCGCCCCTCGAGGTCGAGGGATGGACCTGACGTTCCGACGCCTTCGTCGCGCGCTCGCCGCCGCCGTCGTCGCCGGTGCTCCTGCGGTCGCGTTCGCGGACCACGCCCCGCGGCTGCTGCACGCCCCGGACGTTGCCTTGCCCGAGGGCGCCGCGCTCGCCGCCGGTGCGTTCGTACGTCTGGAATTCACGGTGTCGGCGGACGGGACCGTGCGCGACGCCGTGGTCGTGACCGGCGTGCGCGCCGACGTCGACGCCGCGGTGCTCGCCGCCGTCCCGGAGCTTCGCTTCGAGCCCGCCGAGCAGGCTGGGCACCCCGTCGCGGCGCGCATGCGGTTCCGCTTCGCGCTGCACGCACCGCCCACCGCTCGACCCGCGGCGACGCCCGCGCCCGCAGCGACGCCGCCGATGGCACCGCCAGACGCCTCTCCTTCGCCGTCGACGGCGCCCACCGCGGCGACCGCGCCGCCCGCGGCGGAGGCCGGCGAGGCCACGATCCGTTCGACCCGCGAGCCTGGCGCCGCGACGACCTTCTCGCTTCACGGCGAGGAGCTGACGACGGTGCCCGGCACCTTCGGCGAGCCCGTGCGCGCCGTCGCCTCGATGCCGGGCGTCGGCCGCACGCCCTTCGGTCTCGGCTTCTTCGTCGTGCGCGGCGCCTCCTTCGAGAACACCGGGTTCTTCATCGACGGCTTCCCGGTGCCGCTGCTCTACCACCTGGGGGCGGGCCCCGCGGTGATCTCGTCGCGGCTGGTGAATGGCCTCGATTTTTACCCAGGCGGGTATCCGCTGGACTACGGCCGCTTCTCCGCGGGCGTGATCTCGCTGCACACCGCGCCGCCGCCGTCGGACCGTCCCTTCGTCGAGTTCAGCGTCGACGTGCTCAAGGCCAGCGCCCTCGCGGTGGTGCCCTTCGACGAGGGCCGCGGGAGCATCGCCGTCGCCGCGCGCCGCAGCTACCTCGAGCTGATCCTCCCGCTCATCGTCGACGGCGTGTCGCTGCAGTACGGCGACTACCAGGTGCGCGCCGACTACCGGTTCACGCCGCGCAGCCGGGTGTCGGTGTTCTTCTTCGGCTCGCACGACGCCCTCGACCGCCGCGCGGCGTCGGGCGTGGGCCAGACCGCGGCGGAGCAGACGGCGGACCTCGAGTACACGTTCCACCGCATGATCGCGCGCTGGGACTACGGGCTCCCGGGCGGCGCGACGCTCTCGCTCGCAGGCACCGCCGGCGTCGACTCGACCTCCTTCGTGAACCACGTGCCGGGGCAGGACGACCAGTCCTTCGCCTCGACCGGCTACATCCTCGGCGAGCGCGCCACGCTGCGGATCCCGACGGGCACGCACCTCGCGACGCGCGCGGGCCTCGACATCCTCACGATCCTCTTCCACGCGGACCTGCAGGTGCCGCTGCCGAGCAACATCGGGGGCATTCCGCCGCCCATCGCGTCGCCGACGATCCTCACGTACAGCCCGCAGCTGACGCAGCTCAGCGTGGCGCCGTGGTTCGACGAGACGCTGCGCGCGGGGCCCGTGGAGCTCGTCGCCGGCGCGCGCCTCGACCACCTCAAGTACGCCGCCGTCGACACCTGGGTGATGGACCCGCGCGCGGTCCTTCGCGTGCGCCTGCACGACCGCGTGACGGCCACGGCGTCGTCCGGCTTCTTCCACCAGGCGCCGCCCTTCTACGACCTGCTCGCGGGCGTGCGGAACCCGGACCTCCGGCCGCAGCGGTCGTGGCAGTCGTCGGCCGGCGTGGAGCTGCGCCTGCCGGCGAATTTCGAGGCGCGCTTCACCGGGTATTTCACCCGCATGTACAACCTCGTGCGCACGTCGAGCGACGTCGTCGCGACGCCCAACGGGCCCGCGCGCGTTCCGCTCACCGACGACGGCCAGGGGCGGTCCTTCGGCTTGGAGGTGCTGCTGCGCCGGCAGCTCGCGCACGGCGTCTACGGCTGGCTCTCGTACACGCTGTCGCGCAGCGAGCGCTTCGTCGACGGCGGCGTGGTGGTCCCGTTCGCCTTCGACCAGACGCACGTGCTCAACCTCGCCGTCTCCTGGGACATCGACCGGCACTGGCGCGTCGGCGGACGCTTCCAGCTCTCCACCGGCGTGCCGCGGCGGCTCATCACGGGCGCGTACTTCGACTCCGACGCCGACCGGTTTCGCGCGCTCAACCCGCCGCGCATGGACGATGGTTCGGACACCGAACGACTCCCGGTCTATCACCAGCTCGACGTGCGCGTGGACTACCGCTTCCGCTGGGGTGCGTGGCGCATGTCGGCGTTCCTCGACGTGCTGAACGTGTACTACGCGCAGAACACCGAGAACTGGCTCTACCAGTACGACTACGCGGCGCGGGTGGCGTTCCCGGGGCTGCCCATCCTGCCGGCGCTCGGCATCACCGGGGAGTACTGATGCGCGCTGGGACGGCGCTGGCGACCTGGCTCTTCGCGCTGTGCACGGCGTGCATCGGCGACCTCGCGCACAAGGAGATCGTGCTCGGTCCGCGGGTGCTCGAGATCGTCGCCGACCCGCCGGAGCTCGGCGCGGGGCAGACCGTGCGCCTCCACGCGATGCTCGCCGGCACCGTCGGCACGCCGCGCTTCCATTGGGTCGCGTGCAACGGCGACACCTCGTCGTTCTCCGGTGTCGGGGGCTTCGGCGCCGGCGTGGCCGACGACGGGTGCACGGGCGACGCGGGGATCCACGTGCCGCTTGGTGACGCCACCGCCGCCGTGTTCACCGTCCCCGTCGCGCTCGCCGACGTCGCCGCGATCCGCGCCGCGCTGGGTCCGAGCATCCCCGCGGCGTTCGTCGATCGGTACCTTCGCGACGTCGGCATCCTCGTGGGCGTCGGGCTCACCGTCGAGGTCGATGGACGGGTGCTGCAGGCCTACAAGCGCGTCGTCGTCTCGACGAGCGCGACGCCGAACCACAACCCTCCACCGCCGCGCTTTCGCGTCGCCGGGCGCTGGGTCGGCGCGACCGTCGCGGACCCCGAGACGTGCGTCGCCGACGACGGCATGCCCCTCACCGTCGCCGCCGGCGCCCTCGTCAACCTCGAGCCGGACACGGACGCGAGCTGGTTCGAGGCGTACACGGTGCTCACCGCGACGGGGACGTTCCAGGCCCGCACGGAGCACGCTTACTGGTCGTGGTATGCGAGCAGTGGCGCGCTGGACCAGACCATCACGCAGACGCCGACCGTCGACGACACATGGCAGGCGCCGGGCAGCGCGGGAGCGCAGGCGCTGTGGGTGTTTCTTCGCGACGGCCGCGGGGGCACGAGCGGGTGCCGGGTCTCCGTGACCGTGCGCTGAGGGGGCGCCGGGGCCATGACGCAGACCCCGTGCCGGGCGTTGACGCTCGGGGCGGCGGTATGCGAGACAGCGCGTTCCTTGCACCTCGGCGAGTGACCGCGGGCGGTGCGATTCCCTACGGAGGCTTCTCGATGATCAGCAACACGCGTGGATGGCTGGCCCTCGCGCTCACCAGCGGGCTCTTGGCGGCCTGTGGCGACAGCACGAACAACAACAACAACGGCACCGACGCGGGCACGCCGACCACGGACATGGGCTCGACGGACGGCGCCACCGGCGACACCGGCACGGCCACGGACCGTCCGGTCACGGACCGCCCGGCTCCCCGCGACAGCGGCCCGCCGCCGAACCCGTGCGCGAGCCCGACGGACCTCTCGACGATGACGCCGGGCTCCGACGGCGCGATCCACGTGATGGCGGACAACAACTCGGCGCCCCAGGCGGCCGTCGGAAACATCGTTCCGCGTACGGCGACGGCCGGCTGCGTCGGCACCATGGGCGGCATGGGCGCGAAGGGGTTCCCGGTCGTCTATCGGTACACGATGCACTCCGCGGGCGTGCTCTCGCTGTCCACGGTGAGCGACAACACCGACTTCGACACCGTGCTCGCGGTGCTCTCGACCTGCTCGGCGACGGCGCAGCCGCTGGCGTGCAGCGACGACACGGCGAGCAGCACGCAGTCCTCGCTCACCACCGCCACGTTGATGGCCGGCCAGACCGTCTACATCGTCGTCGGCGGCTGGGGCACGACGTCGAAGGGCGCCGCGCAGGGCAACTACGAGCTGACGCTGCGCGAGCAGACGCCGATCGCGGTCGGCATGCCTTGCCACACCGGTGACCTCTGCACCGGAAGCATCTGCGTCGGTGCGACGGCGACCAACGCCGGCACCTGCGTGGCGGACGGCGGGCTCGGCGGCAACTGCCGCACGACGGCGCCGTTCTGCGACACGGGCACGTCGTGCTCGGCGTCGATGCCGACGGCCGCGGCGCCGGGCAGCTGCCTCCGGGCGGTGGACATCGGCGCGGCGTGCTCGCCGTCGACGACGACCTGCAACATGAACGGCGTGTGCCCGACGTTCGCGTCTGCCTCCGGCGGCGACGCCGGAGCCGATGCGGGCACCGGTTCGCGCGTGTGCACGGCGCCGGTCGCGGAGACCGAGCCGAACAACTCGCCGACGATGCCGCAGGCGGCCATCAGCGCGACGACGACCTTCGTCGCGGCGCTGCCCACGGGCGACACCGACTGCTTCGCCGTGACCGTTCCGGCGGGGGCGTCGCTCTACGCCGAGACCTCGGACGCGCGCGGAACCTGCAGCCTCGGCATGGGCGCCGACACCATCCTGAACGTCTACGCCGCGGGCAACACCATGGCGATCGCGACGAACGACGATGCGGCGATGCCGGCCAACGGGCTCTGCTCGCGCATCGACGGCACCGGCGCCACGCCGGTCGACATGGGCGCCCACGCGCTCGCCGCCGGCACGTACGCGGTGTGCGTGACGGCGTTCGCCCCGATGTCGGGCTCGCCCGCCGCGATCGCGCAGTACTTCCTGACCATCGGCATCGCCCGCTGACCTTTCCGGTCAGAAACTCCGGCTGCGGCGGAGTGGTTGGCTAACGTCACCCCCGTGACGTCCCTCCGCTTCGCCGCGACGGTCCTCGCCCTCCTCACCCTGCTCCCCTTCGCGCGTCCCGCCTCGGCGGTGCCGACGGGCGCCCGTCCGCTCTCCGGCGGGAGGCTCATCGAGGGGCGCTGCCCTGCGGCGCACCCGCGCTGCATCGCGTTCACCTTCGACGACGGCCCCGACGCGTTCTCGACGCCCCGGCTCCTCGACCTGCTCGATCGCCACCACGTGCGCGCGACGTTCTTCGTCGTCGGCCACCGCATCGACGGCGACGAGCCGCATCACCGCGTGCAGCGCGGGCTCCTCCGGGAGATCGTGCGCCGCGGTCACCTCATCGGGAACCACACGTACCACCACGTCGTGCTCGGCAACCTCCGTCCGCAGCAGATCGACGAGGAGATCGACCGCACCGACGCGCTCATCGCCCACGCCACCGGCGGCCGGCGCACGGGGCTCTTTCGGGCGCCCTTCGGCATGCTGAGCGCGCCGCGGAGCCTGCAGGCCGTGGACGCCCGGCGCCTCACCCCGGCGTACTGGATGATCGACACCCACGACTGGGAGGCCCGCACCTCGGAGCAGGTCGTCACGCGGTTTCGCCAGGAGCTTCTCGCGCACCCCAACGGCGGCGTGGTGCTCATGCACGACACCCGGCCGTGGAGCGTGAGCGCCTTCCCGATGATCATGGGCGTGATCGCGCGCCGCAACGCGGACCTCGTGGCGCACGGCCAGGCTCCCTACGAGGTGCTCAACCTCGACGCGTTCGTGGTGCCCCGCGGCACCGAGCCGCTGCGCGGCGAGCCCGGTCAGCGACGCCAGCGATCCGGCGCGGCCCACGCGGCCACGAGGTAGATCGCCCCGGCGGCGGCGAAGGTCGTCGGGATGCCGAACCACACCGAGAGCGTCGTCGCCAGCACGGACCCGAGCACGCTGCTCGCGCCGTTCACGGCCAGCGCCAGCGCCGCGCCGTCGCGCCGTGGCAGCGCGCGGAGCCCGGCGGGGAAGAACAGTCCGAGCACGAGGCCGACCACCGCCGCGCACGCCGCCGAACCGCCGAAGCGGAGCGCCGGAGCGCCCACGAGCGTCGCGTGGGCGAGCGGGCGGAGCACGGCGTACGGGAGCGCCGTGAGGAGCACCGCCGCACCCACGGCGGCGAAGGCGACGCGACGCGGGGTGGCGAGCACCCGCGCCGAGAGCAGGGCGCCGGCCCCGGTGGCAACGAGCAAACCCGCGAGCGCCACGATGAGAGCGTACGTCGGGTGCCCGAGCACGACGTGGAGGCGCTGCACGAGGGCGAGCTCCGCGGTCATGTAGCCCGCTCCGAGGGCGGCGAAGTAGACGAGCGCGCGGCCGCTCGGGCGGGCGGGGTCCTTCGCGGCGCGGAGAAGCGCAGGACCGAGGAGCCAGCCCGCGACGAGCAGCACGACGGCGAAGGTGGCGAGGAGCTCGAACATCGCCGTGGCGTTGCCCGCGATGACCCCGGCGCTGCCGCGGGCCAGCGAGAGCGCGAGCATCGGGTGCAGCCACGCGCGGGGCGAGAGGAGCTGGAAGAAGAACGGGCGCTCGTCCGTCGGCGCGGTGGTGTCGAGGCCGAGCGGGCGACCCACGGCGGCCAGCGCGGCGTCGTCCCGGGCGTCGAGAATGGATCCGAGCAGCGGCTCCCGAGCGGGCTGTCCGGGAACGAGCAGCAGCGTGAAGCGAAGGCGCGTCTCGAGGTCGTGCAGCGCGGCGACGTCGGCCTCGGAGAACGGCTGCGGGCTCACCAGGATCGTCGCGACGTTGCCGGCCGCGACGAGGGCGATGTGGTCCCGCGGGCGCGTGATGCCGCGGTCGTGGAGCGACGCCACGGCGAGGGCGACGAGGCGCGCGGTCTCGCTGACGTACTGCGGCGCGTACCAGCGCGAGAACGTGAGCACCCCGTCCGGCGCCACCCGCTGCAGGAAGATGGACCAAGCCTCGCGCGTGTAGAGCGTCGCCTCGGTGTGAGCGAAGGCTCCCGCCGACGTCGCGGCCCAGGTGTCGACGAGCGACGCCTGGAGCACCGAGCAGTGCACGTTCGACCGCGCGTAGAGCGAGCGACCGTCGCCGAGGCGCACCGTCACCCGCGGGTCGTCGAGCGTCGGAGAGCGCCCGCGCACGGCGTGGAGCATCGCCACGATGCCGGGGTTGATCTCGGCGCCGAGCACGCGGTCGTGACCCACGGCGAGCGCCGCGATGAGGTCCCGTCCGCCGCCGACGCCGATGACGCACGCGGTGCCCGTGGGGCGGAGCACGTGCGCCGACGTCGTCGCGTCGAAGCGCAGGATGTTGAGCTGCGCGGGCGTGCGCCACGAGTACACGGGCGTCGCGGCCTCGCCGTCGAGCGTCGCGTCGGCGGCCTCGACCCACCCCGGAGGCGTGTTCGGCGACGGAGACCAGAGGTGCGTGTACGGCACCGGCCGGAACGCGCCGAGGCGCACGTAGGCGAGCGGCGTCCAGGCGTCGAAGGCGGGCACCTCGTGCTCGAGGCGCGGAAAGCCCTTGGCGAAGCGGAACACCAGCCCCGACTCGGACCCCCGCGCGCCGAGCGCAACCACGAGCGAGGCCACCGCGAGCGCCGCCGCACGACCGCGAAGCCCGTCGCCCGGCGCGGCCATCCACGCCGCCGCCGCCGCCGACAGCGACGCGAGGAGCACGAGCGCGTCGGGCGCGCCGAACGGTCCGAGCAGCACGAGCGGAGCGAGGGCGCCCAGCGCCGCGGCGCCGAGGTCGACGGCGTAGAGCGTCGGCGTCGGCACGTCGGACTCGGACAGCAGGCGCGCGACCACCGCCCCGCCGGCGACCAGCGGAACGGCCGCCGCGCCGCTGACCACGAGCAGCGCCGCGAGCGACGAGAGGTTGAGCGAGAACGACAGCGGCACCGACACCAGCACGGCGACGCAGAGCGCGAGGCCGAGGGCTAGGGTGAAGAGGCGCCGGGCGATCCACGGTCCCATGGGCTCGCCGGCGCGGGCGGCGGCGTCGGCGTCGAGCGACCCGCGGGTGAGCCCGAGCATCGCGAGGGAGAGGACGACGAACGCGAGCCCGTACCAGGTGGTGACGGAGAGGGCGCGGGTGATGAGCACCTCGGCCGCGACGGTGCTCGCCGAGACGAGGGCCAGGATGGCGAGCGCGGGGCCGCGGGGGACCGATGGCATGGCGGCGCACGGTACCATCGCAGCGCAGCGCGCCGGGCCCCTCATTGCACTGGCCCCGAGACGGACGTACCCTCCCGCGGATACTTGGAATGCGTACTGTCGGCTCCCGTTCTGCCCCGAGGTGATCGATGACCGTTCGCGCAGCTTCCAGGTATCTGTCCGTCGTGCTCGTCGTGGGGTTGGCCGCGTGCTCCGAGCGGGGCAGCGTGCGGCGCTCCGTCGCGCAGGTGCGCGAGGCCGTCAGCGCGGGTGCGCAAGGGGCGTTGGCCGAGCGTCCGTCGGTGTCGCCGCCCCCGGGCACGCGCGCACCGGCGCCGGCTGCGGCCGAGGTCCCCGCCGCCGTCGCGCCTTCCGGCGCCTCGCTTCCGGCCAGCGTGCTCCCGGCGGTTCGTTCGGCGTCGACGCTCGATTTCGTGGCCGACGGCAACCACCGTGACGTGACCGTCGCGCGGGGTCCGTCGCGCTCGGGCGTGGCGTGGCACGACGGCGTGCGCGAGATCTGGTTCGCCACCGTCGACGGCGCGGCGCACGCGTCGGTGCCCCCGGTGCGGCTGCGTGCCGTCGTCGACGAGGAGGAGGGCCTGTCGGCTCCCGCTGTCGCGTCTGCGGGCGACGTGTTCGGCGTCGCGTGGGCCGACACGGCCAACGGGCGCGTGCGGTTCCAGGTCGTGGGCGCGGACGGCGCGCCGCGGGGCCCGTCGGTGATCGTGCACGACGGCCTCGAGGACCCGCGCGACGTGCAGCTGATCTTCAACGGGCGCGAGTTCGGCCTCGCCGCGCACCTCGGGGCGGGCGTGTATTTCACGCGGCTCGATCGCCAGGGCGCCCGCGTCGACGACGGGCGCCTCTTCGCCGAGGGGGAGTCCGTGGACAGCGTCGATGCGGTGCGCTGGGACGGCCGCGGCTACGCCGTCGCGTACTCCGTCTCCCACGGCGGGCAGCACGAGCGTCGCGAAGAGCGGCTCTCCGTACGCCGGTCGGTGGCGCTTCGGCACGCAGCGGTCTCCGTCGGCTGGATGTAGACGTTGCGCGAGGGGCGCGCGGTGTGGTTTCTTCCGCGCCGCGCACGCGGTCGCACCGCAACGGTCACGGCACCGCGCCCGCGCGATGGAGAAGAAGCCGATGTCTGAAGCTGCTGTCGTGGAGGCCCGTTCGGAGAAGCTGGTGCTGTTCCCGCGGCTGGGGTCGCTGCTCGCGATCGCGCCGCTGGGCACCTGGGTCGTCTGGCACCTCTGGCAGAACCTGTATGCGTGGCGCGGCGACGGCGCGTGGTCCGAGCACGTCGTGTCGACGTCGATCACCTCCGAGGGGCGCGTCTACACGGGCAACCCGATCGCCGCGACGGCGGTGAGCGTGCTCGTCTTCGCGCCGCTGCTCGTGCACCTCGTCTGGGGCATGCGCCGCATCTCCATGGCGAAGCCGAACGGCTACAAGTTCTTCGGCAACGTCAAGTACGTGCTGCAGCGGCTCTCCGCCGTGGGCGTGCTGGGATTCCTCGCGGCGCACGTGTACCTCGCGCGCATCTCGCCGGCACTGCACCAGCCCACGGGCCACGAGAGCTTCGAGGACCTCGCCGCGCACATGGCGCACCACCCGCCGACGCTGGTCGTTTACCTCCTCGGCGTGCTCGGCACGGCGTTCCACCTCGCGAACGGGCTGTACACCGCGGCGTTCATCCACGGCCTCGCGGCGTCGCCGAAGGCCCAGCGCCGCATGCAGGCGTTCTCCCTCGCGTTCTTCGTGCTGATGCTCGGCGTGGGCTGGGGCGCGGTGGCGGGGCTCTTCCAGCAGGGCGCGGCGTTCGTCCCGCCCGTCGACTGACCGGACCCGGTCAGCGCGCGACGCTGCGGAGCACGCGGCGAAGCTCCAACAGATCGAAGGGCTTCTGCAGCGTCGGGTTCGACACCCGCTGCAGAAACTCCTGCGCGCGCTGCGTGAACGCCCCGCCGGTGAGGAACACCGTGCGCGCGAGCTGATCCGGCGCGTCCCGCGCGGCGGCGTCGTAGAAGTCCACGCCGTCCATGCCCGGCATGTTGAGGTCGCAGAGCACCGCGTCGAAGCGCTCGCCGGCGGCGAATAGAGACAAGGCGTGCTCTGCCGACGGAGCGAGCGTCACGCGGTGATCGAGGCCCAGCACGTGGCCGAGCGAGGTGCGCACGAGCGCGTCGTCGTCGATGACGAGCAGGTGCAGCCGCTCCTCGGGAGGAGGTGCCGACGAGCGGCCAGGCGGGTCCGACGAAGTCATCGCGGGACTACCGCAGCGCCTCGTCGAGCAGCCGAGCCTGCTCGAGCTTGTGACTTCCCGGCGAGCCCGTCGCGGGCGAGGCGCTCTCGTCGCGCGCCACGCACGACAGCGGGAGGCGCGAGCCGAGCAAGGCCGGCAGCCGCGCCGCGATGAAGTACCAGCCGCCCATGTTCCACGGGTCTTCCTGCACCCACACGAGCGGCGTGCCGTCGCCGTACGGCGCGAGCACCGACTGCAGCTCCGAAGCGGACAGCGGGTAGAGCTGCTCGAGGCGCACGATGGCCACGTCCGTGACGCCACGCTGGGCCCGCGCCGCGGCGAGGTCCCAGTACACCTTGCCCGAGCAGAGCAGCACCTTGCGCGCGGCCTTGGGGTCCACCGTCGCGTCGGGGATGATGCGCTGGAAGCGCCCTTCGGCGAGGTCCTCGAGCGGCGAAACGGCCTCCTTCGCGCGAAGGAAGCTCTTCGGCGCCATGATCACCAGCGGCTTGCGCGACGGCCGCAGCACCTGCCGCCGCAGCGCGTGGAAGATCTGCGCCGGCGTGGTCAGGTTGCACACCAGCATGTTGTCCTCGGCGCAGAGCTGGAGGAAGCGCTCGACGCGCCCGCTGGAGTGCTCCGGCCCCTGGCCCTCGAAGCCGTGCGGGAGCAGCAGCGTGAGGCCCGAGAGCCGGTTCCACTTGTCTTCGCCCGACGAGAGGAACTGGTCGATGATGACCTGCGCCCCGTTGGCGAAGTCGCCGAACTGGGCCTCCCAGATCACGAGACCATCGGGGTAGTCGAGGGAGTAGCCGTAGTCGAAGCCGAGCACGCCGGTCTCGGACAACGGGGAGTCGAAGACGTCGAAGCGCGCCGCGCCTTGGGCGATGCCCGCGAAGGGCGTGTAGCGCTGCCCCGTCGCGGTGTCGGTCCACACGGCGTGGCGGTGCGAGAAGGTGCCACGCCGCGCGTCCTGCCCGGAGAGGCGAACGGGAACGCCCTCTTCGAGGAGCGACGCGAAGGCGAGGGACTCGGCGGTGCCCCAATCGAGGGGCTTCGTCATGCGCTCGCGGCGCTCGCGCAGCACCGACAGAAGCTTCGGCGACGGCTGGAACCCCTCGGGCACCGTGGTGATCTTCTCGATGAGCCCGCGGAGCCGCGCGGCGTCGACCTTCGTCTCGACCTCCGGCGTCTGCGCGTCGGGTCCGCCGCGGAAGCGCGCCCAGAGCCCCGCCATGCTGCTCGGCGTCGGCTCGTGCTTCGTCTGCTTGGTCTCCGAGAGCTCGGCCTCGAGGAGCTGCTTGCGGTGCGCCGCCAGGGCGTCGACCTGCTCCCGCGTCACCTTGCCGAGGGCCAGCAGATGGTCGACGTAGGCCGCGCGCACCGACGCCTTGCGGTCGATGGTCGCGTACATCCGCGGCTGCGTGTAGCGGGGCTCGTCGGTCTCGTTGTGGCCCCACTTGCGGTAGCAGTACATGTCGATGACGACGTCGCGGCCGAAGGCCTGACGGTAGTCGACGGCGAGCCGCGCGACGTGCGCGACGGCCTCGGGGTCCTCGCCGTTCACGTGGAAGATCGGGATGCCGAGCATCTTCGCGAGGTCCGTGGCGTAGCGCGTGGAGCGCGAGTCCTCGGTGTTGGTCGTGAAGCCGATCTGGTTGTTCACCACGACGTGCAGCGTGCCGCCCGTCGAGTAGCCCTCGAGGCTCTGCAGGTTCAGCGTCTCGGCGACGACGCCCTGGCCGATGAACGCCGCGTCGCCGTGGATGAGCAGCGGCACCACGCGCCGGCGCTGGGTGTCGTTGCGCCGGTCCTGCTTGGCGCGCACGCGGCCCGTGACCACGGGGTTCACGAACTCGAGGTGCGACGGGTTGAACGCCAGCGAGAGGTGGATGGTCCCGTGCGCCGTCTTGCGGTCCGACGAATACCCGAGGTGGTATTTCACGTCGCCGCGGCCCATGCTCCGCTCGGGGTGCGTGTCGAGGAAGTGCGCGAAGATGTCCTTCGGCGACTTCTGGAGGATGTTGCAGAGCACGTTGAGCCGGCCGCGGTGGGCCATGCCGAGCACGACCTCCTCGACGCCGTGCTCCGACGAGCGGTCGATCATGAGGTCGAGGAGCGGCACCAGGGCCTCGCCGCCTTCGAGCGAGAAGCGCTTCGCACCGATGAAGTTCGTGTGCAGGAACTGCTCGAAGATCTCGGCGTCGATGAGGCTGCCGAGCACGCGGAGCTGCAGCTCGGCGCCCAGGTCGAGGCGGTTCGCCGAGGCCTCCATGCGCTCGCGGAGCCACGCGCGCATGTGGAGCTCCTCGATGTGCATGAACTCCACGCCGATGGAGCGGCAGTAGGTCTCGTCGAGCCGCGCGATGATCTCCCGCACCGTCGCTTCGGGCCCGAGGCCGCCCAGGTCGCCGCTCGGGACGCGGCGGTCCAGGTCGGCGTCGGTGATGCCGAAGCGGTCCGCGGCGAGGTCGCGCGGGGGCAGCGTCAGCAGGCCGAGCGGATCGAGCGCCGCCCAGAGGTGGCCGCGGAGCCGGTAGGCCTGGATCAGCTGGTTGACCCGCTGCGCGAGGTCGGCGTTCTCCGCCGGCGCCACGTGGCCGTTGGCGTGGCCGTTGGCGGTCGGTTCGTTCCCGCAGCCCTCGGCGGTGCGGGCGTCGAAGATCCGGCGCCAGCGCTCACCGACGAGGGACGGGTTCTCCTGGTACCGGAGGAAGAGCTCCTCGACGAACGCCTGGTTGAGGCCAAAGTCCTGGTTCATGCGATGATTTGCGATGGGGGAGGGGTTGCCCGTGGAGCAATGGCGCGCCGCCGGGGCGCGGCACCATAGGAGCATCCCGGCCCGATCGCCAGACCGTCAGGGGGAATCGTCGGGCGGCGCCTCGACGTCGTCGCCGCCGGGGTGCCGCGGCAGCACCGCATCGACGGCAGCCTTCGCGGCGTCGAAGGCGAAGCCCTGGCGTGCGAGCCACCCGAGGAGCTTCCGACGGCGCACCGCGGGGTCCTCGTCGCGGATCGAGCGAACCTTGCGCTGCGCCGCTCGTACGGCGTTGCCGGCGTCGCCCACGTTCTCCTCGACCTTGACCTCGGCGATCTCGTCGCGCGCCATGCCCGCGGTGACGCCGCGTCGGGCCATGTCGTCGAGCACCCGGCGCTCCGATCGCGCCGAACCGACGAGCCCCGCACGGGCCACCGACGCCGCGACGCGACGGTCGTCGAGAAGACCCGCGGACCGGAGCCGCACCATCGCTGCTTCCACCGCCGCCAGGTCGTGCCCCTTCATCGTCAGGCGCCGCCGAAGGTCGGCCTCGGCGCGGGACCTCGCCGCGAGCATCGACACGGCGTCCTCGAAGGCACTGCCGGGGACGGCGCCGGCTCTGCGACCAAAGGCCATGGGACAAGCCTACGCCTACTCGATGGGGATGCGGGCCGGGGCCGCCGAGCGACGCGGCGCCCTCGCGCGGCGAGCGCCGGCAGGTCTCGACCGGGGTGCAGGATCCGCCGGCGGCGTCGGGGATCCGGACGTCGTTGGCGGCGGTCGCGCGGGAGGCGGCGACGCAAGAACAGCACAGCGTCTTTTCCGGCGGCGGCGCCGGGAGCATGGGCCGGCAGCGCTTGCACTCCTTGCCCAGCCCCAGTTTTGGCCGCCCGCCAGCGCTGGTCACTGCCCGTGCTCAGGAGGGCGGGCGTGTTCGATCCCGGGTCGCGTGCCAGCGCCGTGGATGCAGCGCCCGAGCTGACCCCAGCTAGGGTGGTGGCCCTTCCCCCCCCCCCCCCC